>QMIW01000013.1 GCA_024434165.1 Chloroflexota bacterium
ATTCATGGAAGCCTCCCGATCAAGTTTTGTTTCTCAACTAAACTTTACTCGGAAGGCTTCCTCTTTTCAATCCCCTCAACTAAATAGCCAAAGTCAAGGACTAATTGAGGAAGTGAGCGCGGAGAGGATCGAATACATCCCTCGATGGGGCTCGAAACAAAAAGCCCTCCACATGGAGGACTAATTGAGGAAGTGAGCGCGGAGAGGATCGAACTCTCAACAAACGGCTTAAAAGGCCGCTGCTCTGCCATTGAGCTACGCGCCCGCTTTGCTTCGAGCGGGCAATATTCTAACATGCGAAAGTAATACCGGCAAGGCACGCCGCGTCCAACAGAAGGAGGTATCAATGAGCAACGTCAAATACGTAACCGAACAGGACTTTCAACAGGAAGTCATCAACGCAGAAACCCCTGTGCTGGTGGATTTCACCGCCGACTGGTGCCAGCCCTGCAAAATGATCTCACCCATCGTGGAACAACTTGCCGGGGAATGGGGCGGCAAAGTCAAGGTTGTCAAGCTCGACGCCGACCAGAATCCCAACATCATGATGCAGTACGGCGTCATGGGCATCCCCACCCTGATGCTTTTCAAAGGCGGCGAGATCAAGGAACGCATCACCGGCTTCACCCCCAAGGACAGACTGGCGGCAAAAGTCACACCGCACGTGTAAATGCG
This sequence comes from Chloroflexota bacterium, assembly GCA_024434165.1. GTDB lineage: Bacteria > Chloroflexota > Anaerolineae > Anaerolineales > Villigracilaceae > Villigracilis. The sequence goes on from QMIW01000013.1 coordinate 676, forward strand.
TATTGCACGAATGCCTGCGCCCGCAAATTACGCTTTTGATGGGCGGAGCGTAATTCGTGGACGCGGCGGGTATAATAGAGCCGACTAAGTTCGGCTCTATTTTTTTATCAGGACAGAAATGTGTCAGAAGAAGAACAATTAAAGACGGCCATTTCAGCCATGAAATCAGGCGACCGCGCGCGGGCGTCTGCCATATTGGCAAAACTTGTCCAGCAATACCCGCAATCAGAACGGGGATGGTATCTGTTGGGAATGTGCGTTCCCGACCGGGAACAGCGCCTGTTTTGTTTTCGACGCGTCCTCGCGATCAACCCGAACAATCCCGATGCCGGCAGACAGATCGCGCTTCTTTCCAAGCCCGAAGCGGCTTCATCTCCCCCTGCCTGGGCAGCCCCGACGCCTCCCCCCGTCGAACCGGAGCCGGTCTCCAAAACGTTCACACCCACCCAGCCGCTCCCGGAGACGGTTTCGCCTTTTGTTTATGAAGAGTCCGAACGTGAAGAGGGAAATTTAGAACCGCCGCCCGGGGAACCGGCTGTTCCCCAAAAGACGACAGAGAAGCAGCCACTCGCGAAAAAGAAACGATCCAACGCGCCCATCTATTATGCCGTGGCGGCATCCGTTGTCATTCTTTGCGTCGTCGGGTTGGGGGCAATCTATATGCTCGGCACAAGCGGCATGTTGGCTTCGCCTTTCCAGGCAGCGCAGACCCCCACACTAGTTATTCCGCCCACCCTTGTCGTCCTGCCAACCGCCACACCGATCCCGCCGACCTTGATCCCAACACCCATGCCCACGGTGGCATACACACCGAAATATGAAGACGCCCCCTGTCCGTTCGATGCGCCTTCCAACGTCAGAGTCACGTGCGGATACGCCATCCTGCCCGAAGACCGCACCGGCGACCCCAACCGCACCATCCGGCTGGCTGTGGCTGTCTTTCACAGCAGGAGTTCAAACCCGGCCCCGGACCCGGTCATGTTCCTGCAAGGCGGACCGGGCGGAGAAGCCGTCCAACTCAGCGCGGATGCGTACCGGGTCCTCGTCCAGCCTTTCCTTGCCGAGCGCGATTACATCACCTACGACCAGCGCGGCACGGGGCTTTCCGAGCCAGCCCTGATCTGCGACGAACTGGATAAGGTCTATCGGCAGGATATTTACGGAACCATCGAAACCAGCACGCGGGAACTGGTGTATCAGAACGCCTTTTTATCCTGCGCGGGTCTCTTGCAGGCGAAGGGCATCAACCTGCAAGCCTACAATACGGTCGAAAATGCGGCGGATTTGAAGGATATTGTCAAACTGCTGGGGTATGAAAAGGTCAACCTTTACGGCGCATCATATGGGACCCGCCTCGCGCTTGTGACGATGCGAAATCACCCCGAGGTGGTGAAAAGCGCCATCCTCGATTCGGTCATGCCGGTGGAAACGAATTGGATCCATGAATTTCCGAACGTCGCCAACTACACGTTGACCAACCTGTTCGCCTCCTGCAAAGCGGACCCCGCCTGCAATTTCGCCTACCCCGATCTGGAAACCGTGTTCTGGGATCTGGTCCGGGAGTTGGACGCCAACCCCGTCACATTGACCACTTCCGCCTACCCGATGGGAACCGTCACCGAGACCATTGACGGCTCATATCTCCTCTCGGTCGTCATGGGGCTCTCGAAAAATACCAGCCTCATCAACACCGCACCGCAGACCATCTACCGCCTGAGGGGCGGGGATTATTCCACGTTGATTGCAGCGCAATATGCCCTGCCCTACGCGCTCGACGGCATCAACCCCGGCTTGTATATCTCCGTGATGTGCCGCGAACATGTTCTGGATACAACCCCCGAAAACCTCAAAGCGGCGTCGGAACAATTGAATGTGGAAAACTTCATCTGGCGCCCCTTCTACGGCGATTTGGAGAAAATGTTCAACGCCTGTAAAACCTGGGGGGCGGTCGGACCCGTACTCGGTGAGAAGGATGCGGTCATCAGCGAAATTCCCAGTCTGGTCATCGAGGGCACGTTCGATTCCGCCACTCCGCCCCAGTTCGGGAAGCAGGTCGCGGAGAAACTGCCCAACAGCTATTACGTCGAATTTCCCAACCAGGGTCACGTGCCGACGGCGGCTGATTCGAGCGGCTGCGCCATGCAGATGGCGCTGGACTTTATCGCCAACCCCGCCATCGAACCGGACCGCTCCTGTTTGGGCGAACTGCCCGGCGTTGAATTCCTTGTCCCGTATACGGGGAATCCGCCGCTCGAGATGGAAAAGCAAAGGGTCTTCGGCGTCACGCTCGATGTTCCCAAAGACTGGCTTTTCACGTTCGATGGTTTCTTCGTCCGGGCGAGTTCCCCCTTCGATATTACCCAGGTGAGCGCGCTGCGCGCGGCAATCAGCGTGCAGGAATTGAAGGATTTTTTCTCGTCCAGCATTCACGGCTACCGCGGACTGGACGGCGCACCGGTGGAGGCGGGCATCCGCAGCGCCAATGGATACACCTGGAAACTGTATTACGCCACATCCAACGCCCGCCCTGTGGATATTGCCGCGGCGGAGGCTGGCAGTACGTCCCTGATCATCATCATGTTCAGCCACCCGGACGAGCACGATGCGCTCTACCGCACTGTCTTCCTGCCGATGGTTGATTCAGCGCGTTAGACCCATTTTCGTTGACGATTCCCCAATCTTCGTGGTATCATTCGCCCGCCAAAAAACCAGCCCAATGCTGGATTTGTTTTGTCTATTGTACAAAGAGGAGAAGCATATAAGCGCCAACGAATTTCGAGTAAATGAGGGCATCCGCGTTGCGGAGGTGCGCCTGATCGGTCCGGATGGAGGCAACGTCGGAGTTGTACCCATCAAGGAAGCGTTGAAGATCGCCCGCGAAGCGGACCTGGACCTTGTGGAGGTCTCGCCCGGAGCCAACCCGCCCGTCTGCCGTGTGATGGATTTCGGCAAGTTCATTTACGAACGGGCAAAGAAGGAACGCGAGGCTCGGAAATCCCAGACCAAGATCGAGGTTAAGGAAATCCGCCTGCGCCCCAAGACGAACGAAGCCCATCGCGGTTTCAAGGTGGACGATGCCCGCCGCTGGCTCAATCAGGGCCATAAGGTGCGCGTGACCGTCAAGTTCCGCGGACGCGAGATGGATTACCCCGAAATTGCGTTGGAAGACCTGAAGGAAATCGCCCAGGACCTTTCCGATGTCGCAACCATCGAGGTCCCGCCGCAAATGGAGGGACGCACCATGCTCGTGGTGCTGGCGCCCACCAAAGGCGGCGCAAAAAAGAAAGAGAAACCCGAACAGGCTGAGGTCAGGAAAGAGGCGGAAGCCTGAGCGGCGCAAGCCCCAAAGATGTTGATTCGTCCGCGGGCGTGAGTTCATGTCCGCGGTTTATTTTGTCTGAAAGGAGAAATTCCAGAATGCCCCGCAAAGCAAAACCTGGAAAAAAGTACAAGCTGAAGACGCATAAAGCGACATCCAAGCGGTTTCGCCTGACCGGCTCCGGCACCCTGGTACGCACGAAAGGCGGCAAGAGCCATCTGCGCTGCCGCACGTCCGACCGCACCAAGGCGCTCTTGAGCGAGATGGTCCCCGTTTTAGGACGCAAGTACGTCAAACGCATCAAGCGTCTCGCGCCCAACATGGAAGAGTAGGACGAAATTCATTTCGTCCGAAAATGCAAAATAAATTTTGATTTGCGGCTTTCGGGTGTGCGCAACTGGCATGGCTTACAGCCCGCCGACGCCCGCGAGTTTGCAGGAGGTACTGAAACATGCGCGTTAAGGGAGGCCCGCAAGGGCATCTACGTCACAAGAAAGTTTTGAAGATCACGAAGGGTCAGCGCGGAGCGAAGCACTTTTTGTTCAAGCGCGCCAACGAGGCAATGCTCAAGAGCCTCTGGTATGCCACTCGTGACCGCCGCGTGCGCAAGCGCGACCTGCGCAAGTTGTGGATTGCCCGCATCAACGCGGCTGCCCGCCTGAACGGCACCACGTACAGCCGTCTGGTGGCGGCGATGAAGAAGGCGAACATCGAGATCAACCGCAAGATGCTTGCCGACATCGCAGTAAGAAATCCGCAAGCCTTCGCCGCAGTGGTGGCGAAAACGAAATAATACGGAGCAGGGACGGTCCGACGGGCCGCCCCTGCGATTTTATTGGGGGTAAAATACTGGCATGAACACCGTGCTGGTCGAGAAAAAATTTCCATCCGGTCAAACCCTGCAGATCGTTCAAGGCGACATCACCAGCGAAGAGGTGGATGCCATCGTCAACGCGGCGAACGAACGCCTGGCACATGGCGGCGGCGTGGCATGGGCGATCTCGAAAAAAGGCGGGGCGGCGATTCAACGGGAAAGCGACGACTGGGTCCGCAGGCATGGACCTGTCTCCCACGCGCATCCCGCCTGGACCTCGGGCGGACTCCTGCCTGCGAAGTACGTGATCCACGCTGTGGGTCCGGTGTGGGGCGATACCCTCGATGCGGGCGCAGGCGGCGATGAAGATAAAAAATTATCAGACGCCGTGACCGGTTCTCTGCATGTGGCAGACGAGTTGAAATGCAAGGCGATCTCCATGCCTGCCATCTCCACCGGCATCTTTGGCTTTCCAAAAGATCGCGCTGCGGGAATTATTTTCCAGGCGATCGCATCCTATTTTGAAAAGAATAAAAATACAAGCGTGAAGCAGGTCCGCATTGTGTTATTTGATAAGGCAGCCATCGAAGCGTTTCTAGCCATTTGGAAAACAACCTTCCAATAATTCATCCCTCATCCTTCATCCTTCTCAATGATCACCTCCAGCCAAAACTCGAAGATAAAACTTGTCCGCGCCCTGCTGGGACGCGCCAGAGAACGCCGCGAGGCGGGGGCGTTTGTGGCGGAAGGCGTTAGGCTGGTTGAAGAGGCGGCAAAGGGAGATTGGAGATTTGAGATTGTTTTGTTTGACGAGACCTTGAGCGAACGGGGAAAGGAGATACTCAAAACGCTCAGCACAAAAGGTGTGGAAATCGAAGAAGTTTCTGCCAGTGTGATGAAATCCTTGAGTGACACCGAATCTCCTCAAGGAATTCTCGCTGTGCTCAAGTTCTACCAATCTCCAATCTCTAATCATCTAAACTTCATTCTCATCCCCGACCAGATCCGCGATCCAGGCAATTTGGGGACGCTGCTCCGCTCGGCGGCGGCTTCGGGCGTGCAGGCGGTTTTGATCCCGCCCGAAACGACGGATGCCTTCGCGCCGAAAGTCCTCCGCTCCGGCATGGGCGCGCATTTCAGGCTGCCCATCCATTCGATGGGTTGGGAAGAAATTGAGAAGGTTGTGAAGATGGAAGGTTTGAATGTTTATGCCGCAGATATGGACGGTCCATCCTGCTGGGAAACGGATTTGAGAAAACCGCTGGCGTTGATTATTGGAGGCGAAGCCGAAGGCGCGAGCGAGTCCGCGCGGAAACTGGCAAATCGGAAAATCGGTATTCCAATGTCCGGCGCGGTCGAGTCCCTGAATGCAGGGGTGGCGGGAAGCGTGTTGATGTTCGAGGTGATGAGGCAGCGATCCGTGAATAGGGAATAGTAAATAGGGAATAGTAAATAGTAAATAGGGAATAGAGAATAGAGAATAGTAAATGGCGAGAGAACAAGATGAAAATCCGTTCCGTCACGTATTTTTGTAACCCCAAATATCCGCTCGATGAAAAAAGCCTGCGCAAAGCGGGAGACTTTTTATCGAGGGCAAAGTCTGCGTATGAAGCGGCGGGATATGAAGTCCAAACCACGCGGCTGGCGACGATCCCATTTCCGAAATTGCTGGGGGAAAAACATCTCGATGAGCTGCCGAAGTTTGCGAATGGACTATCGAAAGCGATGCAGGAAGTTGGCGTTGCGTACGCATCGCTGGGACCCGCCCTGCCCGGAACGCCGAAAAGTTATCAAGTCATACCGGAGGCGGTTGCCGCGAGCGAAAACATCTTCTTCGGCGGCATGATGGCGGGAAAATCCGGCAGAAAACCGGACAAGTCATTAATTTATATGGAACAGGTCAAAGCCTGCGCAGAGGTCATCGTCAAATGCGCGCCGATTGACCCGGACGGTTTTGCCAATTTACGTTTCGCCGCGCTGGCAAATGTCGGTGCAGGCGCGCCGTTTTTCCCGGCGGCGTATCACGACTCGACCACGCCCGCGTTTGCAATTGCCGTCGAATCCGCCGACCTTGCTGTTGACGCTTTCAACAACGCGAACGCAATCGAAGAAGGCCGCGAGACTCTCATTGTTCAAATCAACAAACATGGAAAAAAACTCGCCCAAATCTCCAATTCCCTGGTCTCCAATTCTCCCAAATTTCTCGGTATTGACTTCTCCTTCGCACCCTTCCCCGATGACGCGCATTCGCTCGGCAATGCGGTCGAGAAAATGGGCGTGCCAAAGGTTGGTTTGCACGGTTCGCTTGCCGCCGCCGCGATTCTCACCGAAGCCATCGAACGCGCGGACTTCCCGCATGTCGGCTTCAACGGCTTCATGCAGCCGATATTGGAAGATTCCGTCCTCGCCAAACGCGCTGCCGAAGGAACGCTGACGGTAAAAGACGCGCTGTTGTATGCCACTGTGTGTGGAACGGGATTGGATACGATTCCATTACCCGGCAATACAACCGCCGAAGAACTTGCGCCTCTCCTTCTGGACCTTTGTGCTTTGTCGCTTCGATTGAGCAAGCCTCTCACTGCAAGGTTGATGCCGGTCCCCGGAAAGAAGGCGGGGGACGCTACCGGGTTCGATTTTGCCTTCTTTGCAAACAGCAGGGTGATGGCATTGGAGTCTCTGCCGATGAGTCTGCCATTGAGTGGGGACGACTCCTTCTCCCTGCGTCCAAAGGCGGGGCGATAAAATCGTCCGCGAAAGAAAGCCGGGGAGGGAGGGACAACTTCCAGTCAGAAAAGAGGCGGGAAAATCTTCTCTATCGTACAAATAAGAGCCAAATCCTAAATTGATCCCTGCGCTGCCCCCGGCGCGGCGGCGTAAGTGTTGTCATGTACGGTGGAGAAGGAAAATCTGTTAATGTTATAAGGTCCCAAAAAAGATATAATGACTTTGCATAATTGTCAGGTTGTTTCCCGCATAAAAAGGAGGCTCTCGACACTTTGGGTTCCCGACGTGGTCTTCCATACTTTCATCCAGTTTCAACCAACAGGAAAACTATATGAAAAAAACTCTGCACGTTCTTTCGATCCTGCTGATCCTAAGCCTGCTGCTTGGTTCGGCGACAATCGCTTCAGCGGCTCCAAAGAAACCATTCTTTACGCTGACGATTCTGCACAACAACGACGGCGAATCCAGGCTCATCAATGCGGGGGATGGTCCCCTGGCGGACTTCGGCGGCGTGGCGCGTTTTGCCACCGTGGTGGATAACCTGCGCACGCAGGCGTTGAGCAGCGACCGGAAGGTGGGAGTCATCATGCTGTCTTCCGGCGATAACTTTCTGGCGGGACCTCAATTCAATGCCAGCCTGACCAAGGGCGCTCCCTACTACGACACAATCGCAATGAGTTTGATCGGCTACGATGCCTCTGCGATCGGCAACCATGAATTCGACTTTGGTCCCGATGTGCTGGCGGAATTTATCGGCGGCTTCAACGGCGCAATTCCCTTCATCAGCGCGAATCTGGACTTCAGCGCCGAACCGAACCTGCAGGCGCTGGTGGATGACGGCGTGATTGTGAAGAGCCGTATCCTGAAGCAGGAGGGGCAGCTGATTGGAATCGTCGGCGCGACCACCCCGCTCCTTCCGGCGATCTCCAGCCCGCGCGGCGTGACGGTTGACCCCGATTACGTGACCGCCATTCAAACGGAAGTGGACGCGCTGACCGCGCGGAAAGTCAAAATCATCATCGTTATCAGCCATCTTCAGAATGTCAATGAAGACCTGGCGCTGGCGCCCATGCTCAGCAATGTGGACGTGATGATCGCGGGCGGCGGCGATGAACTGCTCGCCAACCCGGGCAGCCTGCTCGTGCCAGGCGATGTGCTGAATCCCAACCTGCCGTATCCGTTATACGCCACCGGCGCGGACGGCGCGCAAATCCCTGTGGTGACCACCGCCGGCGACTACAAATACGTTGGACGCCTGATTACGAACTTCAATAAAGACGGGCAGGTCATCAGCGTTGACTCGATAAGCGGACCTGTGCGCGTGGCGGGCGGAACGAACCCCGACGCGGTTTTGCCCGACCCGGAGGTACAGGCTCTAGTGGTTGCCCCCGTTCAGGCGTATGTGGCAGGGCTGGCGGCGAATGTGATTGCCACATCGGAAGTGCCGCTGGAGGGCAGGCGCGCTCCCGGCGTTCGCACCATGGAAACCAACCTCGGCAACCTCTTGGCTGATTCCCTGCTCTGGCAGGCGAACCAACTGGCGGGAGATTTCGGGGCGCCCCTTGCAGACATCGCCATTCAGAACGGCGGCGGCATCCGCAATAATTCCCTGATTCCCGCCGGACCGATCACAGAACTGACCACGTTCCAGATTGCAGCGTTCACGAATTTCGTGTCCATTGTTCCCAACATCCCTCCGGCGCAGCTCAAGGAAATCATGGAAAATGCGGTTTCCAGGGCGCCGCTGGCAGATGGGCGCTTTGCCCAGATTGCCGGTTTCACGCTGGTCTATAACACATCGGGCACGGCGCAGGTGGTGGACAATGCCGGAAATGTGCTCACCCCCGGCAGCCGCGTGGTGGAAATCCGGCTGGATAACGGAACTTACATCGTTCAAAACGGCGCGGTTGTATCCGGCGCTCCATCGGTCAACATTGCGACGCACGATTTTTCCGCGCGGGGCGGCGATCAGTACCCCTTCCGCGGCGCGCCATTCACCACGCTCGGGGTCACCTACCAGCAGGCGCTTTTCAATTACATTGTTGACGAGCTGAATGGGCTGATTTCGGCGGCGGATTACCCGGCTGGCGGCGAAGGACGCATCATCGTTGTCCCGTAGGCATTTCTGAATTACGGGTCTACCGTTTTCAACGGGAATCTTTTTTTCAACCACGAAGGAGACAAAGGGGCACAAAGGGAAAAAGCCAAAAACATCCTATGTGTACCTTTGTGACCCTTCGTGGTAAGGGTTTTCCCGCCAGAAACGGAAATGTCTGAATTACAAAAAGTCCCCGGATTTTTCTGGGGACTTTTGTTTTCCCTACCCTTCCCTCCAATACTCCCCGCCCCCGCCTTCGCGCTTCATCAGCCCGGACCCGACGAGCTCACGCCGAAGGGATGCGGTATCCGCATGGTAGGCGCTCAGGATTTCATTGACCTGCTTCTCGCTGTAGCGCTTCCCAACCTTGAAGGCTTTGACCACGTAGCGCAGGATGGCTTCCAGTTTCTTGTGCTGGGCGGGAATGGTCTTCAAACTGCCGTCCCTGCGGGTGTAGTCGTTGATGACTTTGCGGTCGTAGGCGTCGGCATCCACGTCGGCGACGGAAGCGGAGAGTCTTTCCTGCGAGAACAGGCTGCGCGATTTTTCCTCCAGCGCCTTTTCGTTCAGTTGATAGACGTTGTAGTAGCCATCTGCCCTGGCGCTGACCAGGCCGATTTTGGAGAGTTTCGACAGGTGATGCGAAACGGTGGATGCTTTCAAATTCAGCAGCGCGGCAAGTTCCTCCACGCTGTAGGGCTGCCGGGCGAGCAGTCCGATGATTTTGAGACGATTCGCATCCGAGAGGACTTTGAAGAAGGAAACTAGTTCTTCGCTCATGGTTTAATTCCTGTCATTGCGAGGAGGGCATTCTTCTCGACGAAGCAATCTCAATCAAGCAGGAGAATGACATTATGCGACTCTCCAATATTTTGAACCGTCGCTCTCGCGCGCGAGCAGGCCCGCATCCACCAGGTCGCGCCGCAGACCGGCGGTATCCCGGTGGAAGCGCTTGATGATGGCGTTGACTTCGCGTTCGCTGTAGGTCTGGTCGAATTCAAAGTTTCGAATCAGATAATCCAGAACGGGTCGGATTTTCCTTTGTTCCGGGATGTGCCGGATGCTGCCGTCCGCGTCGAGACAATCCTTCAGAATCTTTTTGGAGTCTTCGTCCAAACTTTCATCGGGAACGAAAACGTCGTTTGTGCCGGTCAACGTTTCCCTGCCCAGGGCGGCAAGTCTGTCGTTGTTCAGCGTGAAGACGCCATCGGTCTGGCTTACGACGCCGATGAATTCGAGAAAACCGAGGTGGCTGTGGGCTTCCCTGGCGGATAGATTCAGCCGTTCCGCGACCTCCCTGCGGGTGGCGGGACTCTGCGAGAGCAGACCGACGATCCGCAGCCGGCCGGGGTGGGACATGGCTTTGACAAAATCGAGCATTTTATTCATGGTTCACATCCGTAGATTTATTTCGATGAATATCGAATTGGATTGTAGAGCCGAATCCGCCCGCTGTCAAGGGAAGACTTCGAGGGCAGCCGGCAGGCGCGGGCGGAGTCCGAAGCGGGTAAATGTCAACGGTGTTGTATAGGTTATAATCCCGCCAGACCAACCCAACCCAACAGGAGGTGCAAGTGGATCTTACGAAACATGCTTTCTTTGAGGGAAAAATCGTTCCCTTGAGCGAGGCAAATATCAACATCGCCACGCACGGATTTTTATACGGTACCGCCGTCTTCGGTGGCATGCGGGCATACTGGAACGAAGAGAAGCAGCGTCTCTTCGTTTTTCGTCCCTATGACCATTTCCGACGCCTGCTCAACTCCGGGCGCATGATGGCAATGAGCATTCCGTACGACGAAGAAAGTCTGATTCAATTAACCCTCGATCTTCTGCGGACGGATAACTGGCAGAGGGACGTGTACCTGCGCCCCACCATCTACAAGGCGGATATGGGCATCGGCGTGCGCCTGCACGATCTGAAGGACGAGTTCTGCATGTTCGTGATCGCGTTCGAGAAGTACGTCAAGAACGACACGAACGCGCACGTGACGGTCTCCTCCTGGCGGCGCATTGACGACAACGTCATCCCGGCGCGCGGCAAGGTGGCGGGCGCGTACGCCAACTCGGCGCTGATCAAGACCGATGCAAACCGCGCCGGGTTCGATGAAGCCCTTGTGCTGGACCAGAACGGACACATCTCGGAAGGCTCGGCGATGAACGTCTTCATGGTGCGCGACGGCGTGGTGGTCACGCCGCCGGTGACTGATAACATCCTCGAGGGCATCACCCGCCGTTCGATCATCGAGATCGCGCGCAAGGAACTCGGGCTGGAGGTGGTGGAACGTTCGATTGACCGCACCGAAGTTTTCATCGCAGACGAAATGTTCATGACCGGGACCGCCGCGCAGGTGGTGGCGGTGACGATGATTGATCACCGCCCGGTTGGGAACGGCTCGATGGGACCGGTCACTGCAAAACTGCGCGCGCTGTTCGACGACATCGTACGCGCCAAGAACCCGAAGTATGCCAGTTGGAATGTGGAAGTGAAGTAGGGCAAGGCAGTCAGGTATACAAGAAAACAGGTAAAACAAAAAGTCCGTTGCATCTGCGACGGACTTTTTGTTATGGTTTCTTCTTCTTTTCCGGTTACGGGTTCTTCTTGAACTTTACCAGCACAAGGTTCTTTTTGCAATCGTTGAACGTGTCAATCGGAATGTTATCCGAGAGCGGCAGCCCCGCCTGGTCGAAGATTTGAATGGAAAGCAGGTCTTCGGACGAGATCGGCACCGTCCCCAGGAAGAACTCAAAGCCCGACCTCCCGTACGCGGGCGCAATACCGCTCACCGTCAATTCGTTTTTGGTCTTGTTGTTGTAAAAGCCCGTCACGCGCACGGCGATTCCGATCATATCCGCATTGTTGGCGTCCACAATCGTACCGGCGATGCCCTGCCAGTTGCAAGCCGCTTCCGGGTGGATGATGGTGCTTTCAATGTATGTGACGGTGGCGGAGAAGGGCGCTTTGGGCGTCTTCGTCGGGGTGGGCGTGCTGGAGGGCGTGATCAGCGAAACGACGGTCGAGGTCGGCGGAGGCGTATGCGTGGGCGCAAGGGTCATTGTGGGGGTCTCGGATGCGCCCGGCAGGGTGGAGGTCCACGTGGGGAGCAGCTGAATCTCCGTCATTGTCGGGGTGGGCGGAAGTTTTGCCGCCGCCCTTGCCGGGCTTAATGGGTTGATCGCGGAGTTTGGCGCAAGGAAAATCGCGATGAAATACAAACCGAGACAAAACGTAAGGAGCAGAGACATGATGCTCATCAGGTCCCAGATGTCGAGGCGGGATTCCTTCTTTTGTCCTGTTGAATAATCGTCGTAATCGTATTTGCTCATTGCGTCACTCCAAACTCATCTTTTGTGCCGTTCACCCGACGCTAGGGCGTCAGGATAATATCGCTCGCGGCGCGGCGCGCGGCAAGCCATTCTTGCAGCGCCAGTTCCTGCATGGTCAAAAGGGCATCGGGAGATAACGGATGTTCGCCGCGTTCGACAGCTTTGAAAATGTGAAAGCCCGCCGGTGTGGCGACAATGCCGCTCATTTCGCCAGCCTGCAAGGCGAAGACCGCTTCATCGGCGCCCGCGTCCAGCAGGTAGCCCTGCGGCACCCAGCCCAACTCGCCGCGTGTGACCGGGTCGTACAGCGCCGCCAGTTCGTCGAAATCGGCTCCAGCGTTCAACTCCTGCAATGCCGCCTGCGCGTCCGCCTCATTATAGGTCAAAATCTGGCGCAGATGAATCTGCTCGACCGAAGCCGGCACATCCGCAATGATTTTGTCACGCATCCATGCCGCTTCGATGGAGCGTTTCAAGGCAAGGCGGAAGGAGGCGTCGTCATACCCGTGCGCGGACTGCCACCGGGTCAGCGCGTCGGCGCTCCCCAGTTGGGATACGAGCGCATCCATCCGCGACTGGAGGTCTGATTCCGTCACCTCGAAGTTTTCCTCCCTCGCGGCTTGACTCAGCAACACCTGCGCGATCAGGTCCTCCAGCACGATACGGTTCGCTTCCTCTTCCGAGACCGTGTTACCCAGCGCGGTTTGCGCGGCTTTGTAACGCGCCAATTCCGCCTCGAACTCGGCAATGGTGATGTACTCTCCATTGACCACTGCCGCCGAAGGCGGCGGAGTGGGGGTGGGCGGCAAAGGCGTAGGCGTAGGTATGGAGGGAGTGGGCGTGCTTGAGGTCCCGAAGGAGGCGCAGGCGGATACCCCCAGCGTGAGGAGCAGAGTCAAAATTGTCCGTTTGAAATTCATTATCAAAATTATAACAAAATCCCCTCTCCCATTTTGGGAGAGGGGCAGGGAGTTGAGGGCGATCTTAATAGTCCATGCCGCCCGGAGGCATGGCGGGAGCCTTTTCCTTTTCGGGGATGTCGGTGACCAGCACGTCGGTGGTCAGGATCATCGCGGCAATGGAGGCGGCATTTTCGAGCGCGCCGCGCACGACCTTCACAGGATCAATCACGCCAGCCTTGATCATGTCGGTATATTCGCCGGTGAGCACGTTGTAGCCGATGTTGGGGTTCTTCTTCTCGGCGGCGGTGCGGCGCACGGTGTCAATGATGACGGAGCCGTCCTGACCGGCGTTCGAAGCAAGTTTGCGAATCGGGGCTTCGAGCGCCTTCCTGACGATGCTGACGCCCATGCGGGTCTCTTCGTCTTCCTCGTTCTTGATGATCTTGTCGAGCTTGACGGCGGCATTGATGAGGGAGATTTCACCGCCGGGGACGATGCCTTCCTCCACTGCGGCGCGCGCGGCGGAGAGGGCGTCTTCGACGCGGTGTTTCTTTTCCTTCATTTCGGTTTCGGTCGCCGCGCCCACGCGGATGATGGCGACGCCGCCGCTCAGTTTGGCGAGGCGTTCCTGGAGCTTCTCGCGGTCGTAATCGCTGGTGCTCTTCTCGATCTCGATGCGGATTTCCTTGATGCGTCCTTCGATATCCGCCTTCTTGCCTTTGCCGCCGACGATGGTGGTGTTCTCCTTGTCGGAGACGACCTTCTCAGCCTTACCCAGGTCTTGAATGGCGACGGACTCAAGTTTGCGTCCCATCTCTTCCGAGATGACCTGGCCGCCGGTGAGGATGGCGATATCCTGGAGCATGGCTTTGCGGCGGTCGCCAAAGCCGGGGGCTTTGACTGCCAGCACGTTCAACATGCCGCGAATCTTGTTGAGGATCAGGGTGGCGAGGGCTTCACCGTCCACATCTTCGGCGATGATGACCAGTTCGCGCTTGCCGACCTGCACCAGTTTTTCGAGCAGGGGCACAATATCCGCCGCGGCGGAAATCTTCTTATCGTAGATCAGCACATACGGGTCGCTGATCTGGGCTTCCATCTGTTCGGCATTGGTGATGAAGTAGGGCGAGAGATAGCCGCGGTCGAACTGCATACCTTCGACGAATTCGGTCTCGAACTGCATCGTCTTGGATTCTTCGACGGTGATGACGCCGTCCTTGCCGACCTTGTCCATCACATCCGCGATCAACTGACCGACTTCCTCATCCGCCGCGGAGTTGGTGGCGACGGAGGCGATCTCTTCCTTGGTGTCAATCTTGACCGAGTTCTTCTTCAGTTCCGCCACAACGGTCTCGGTGGCGAGTTCGATGCCGCGCTTGAGGAGCATGGGGTTGTAACCGGCTTCGAGCGCCTTCAAGCCTTCGTTCACGATGGCATGCGCCAGCACGGTGGAGGTGGTGGTGCCGTCGCCGGCAATGTCGTTGGTCTTGGACGCGGCTTCCTTGAGCAGCTGCGCGCCCATGTTCTCGAACGGGTCTTCGAGTTCGATCTCCTTGGCAACGGAAACGCCGTCGTGGGTGATGGTGGGGGAGCCGAACTTGCGGTCCACCGCCACATTGCGTCCCTTCGGACCGAGCGTGGCGGACACCGCATTTGCAACCACGTTCATGCCGTTCTTAAGCTTACGGCGGGCTTCTTCGGAAAATACCAGTTGTTTTGCTGCCATAGTTTCACTTCCTTTTTAGATTATTCTGTCATTGCGAGGAGGGCTTTAGCCCGGCGAAGCAATCCCATATTGAGGGAGGCTGCTTCACCGCTTAGCGTCTCGCAGCGACACTATTTATCCAACAATTCCGAGAATATCGCTCTCGCGCAGGATCAGCAGTTTCTTGCCGTCCATCTTCACTTCCGTGCCGGAATATTTGGCGAAAAGAACCGTATCGCCCACCTTCACATCCATGGCGATGCGTTCACCGTCCTCGTTGCGGTCGCCCGGACCCGCGGCAAGGATCTTGCCCTGCTGGGGTTTTTCCTTGGCGGTCTCAGGCAGGACGATACCGCTGGCGGTCACTTCTTCCTGCTCGATGGGCTCAACAAGCACACGGCTGCCCAAAGGTTTGAACGAGATTTTTGCCATTTCTTGCCTCCATTAAGGGTTTTGAGTTTGGGATAATCACACAATTAGCACTCAAATCAATTGAGTGCTAATTGCTATCTTACACACTTAAAGTATCAAAGTCAAGGGGATTGGAAAAATTCTTACACAATTCTGATGACTTTCCCCGCTTCTGCCCGACCCCGGGGCTGCTCCGCCAGCCAGAGATGATTCGCCCCTTAGCCCTCTGGCGTGGGCGTTGGCGTGATTCCCTCCGGCGCAGGCGTGGATGAGCCGCCTGTGGAAGTATCGAACGAGCAGATGCTGCGCACCACCGCCATGTCGGCGGCGATGTTCGGGTCTTCGATGAATTCGGAGGCTTCGATGATTCTGGCAATCTCAAGCGCTTCCGGGCATTTGTTGTTTCTTGGCGTGCTCAACGCCGCCAGTTCCGAGGCGTACACGTCATAGTAATAGACTGTGGCGGCAGAAAGCGGCAACCCAACGACATCGGACGGCGTATCGTTGGGACCGCAACCCCCGCGCCCATCACAGGATTCCTCCGCCGTACAACCTTTAATCGCGCACTTCAAGGCAAGGATGCCCGTCTCGTAGTTGCGGTTCTTGTGATACAGCACGCCCAACTCGCCGTAGAACACGGGATTATCCGGCTGGAACTCGATGGTCTTCTGCACGTTGCGGATGGCGATGAAGAACTGACCCATTTGGGAATAGGTGCGGGCGATGGAAAGATACGGCGTGGGGTCCTGCACGCCCAACTGTTCGTTGATGCGTGCGGTCTGCGCAAAGTATTCCAGGGACTTTTCGTACAACTGACTCTGGACTTCCTCATTGGGGCTGTCGAACGCGAGGCGGCGGTAGCCCGCGCCCGCGCGGAGGTAGAGGAAGGTCAGGTTCGGCGTGATTTGGATGGCGCGGTCATAGGCTTCGATGGCAAGCGCATACTCACCCAGCGACTCGAGCACATAGGCATGGACGCGGTGCACGTCCATTTGCGAGGCGTCCTGTTCCAAAGCCCGCTCGATCACCTGCTGTGCCTGGGTCCATTTTTGCTGGTCTACCAGCACCTCGGCGTAGAAAGCCTGCGCGAGGACGTTGGTGTTATCCAACTGGATTGCGCGCACCGCCTCCTGCTCGGCGGTGGTCAACAAGTCCTGCCGCTCGCGCGCATCGGAGGTGTAGGAGGCTTTCCAGTTCAAGGCAAAGGCTAGGACCGCATGGGCGTAACTGCTGTCTGGGTTGACCTCCACTGCTTTTTGCGCCGATTCGATGGCTTCGTCGAGGCGGTTGAGAATATCGTCCTGTTTGACGAGCAGGGCGGTGGAGTACGTCTGCACGCGCGATAACTGCGCCCAGACTTCCGCATTGTTCGGGTCTACGCGGGATGCTTCCCGATACGCAGAGATGGCTCCGGGAGAAATACCGCCGGCGGGCGAAACGGAGTCATCCAGTTTTCCTGCTGTAAAGAGGGCATCCCCTTCGAGGATGAAGGAACTGGCAAACCGGGTGGGCGTGGGGGTGGGCAGGAACAACGGCTTGACATCCCCCTCCATCACCGAGCGAATCAACCAGATTCCGCCGAGGATCAGGACCACCCAAAAGAACATGCGATAGACGGCGGTCTCATCGCGCCGTCTGAAAATGGAGCGCCGCTGATAGATGTTCATGGCGTCGGGGTGGCTGCCGCTGTCGGTTCAGAACCAGCCGTCCCGATGGGAGATGCGGTCGGCGAGACGGGAGGAGTCCCCTGGGGCTGGGTCAAATTTTCCTGACAGCGGGTGATGATCTCATTGGCTTTTTCAATCGAAAATTCATCCGCCGGGACGCGGGAGATGATCAACTGCGCGATCTGCAAGGCTTCGCCGCATTGGTTGGTGCGGGAGAGCGCGAAGCCGTAGGTGTAGTAATACTCCGCGATGCGCGGGAAGTTCGGCGTCAGTTCGATGGGTTCCAACTGCGTGCCTTCCTTCGACAAGCCGCCCTTGACGACAAAGGACAACTCTTCCACCGCCTCGTCCCAGTAGGCGTTGTAATAGAGCATCACGCCGAGGTTGCCGCGCAGGTTGGTATCGGCGGGGTCGTCCGTCACCGCGGAATTGGCGTACTGCATGGCTTTGCCGTATTCGCCCAGCGTGGCATACGTGCGGGACATGAGCAGGTCTGGCATGGGGTCTTGCGGGTTGAGCGCGTTGGCGCGCGTAAAGGAATCCACCGCTTCGTTGTAGATCCCCAGGATGCGCTGGTTGCGTCCAATGGCGATATACAGGTCGGCGATGTTGGGGTTGATGGCGATTGCCGCCTCGTATTCACGAATGGCTTCTTCGTAGTTCCCGGTCGCCTCCAGGATGTAGCCGCGCGCGCGGTGGGTTTCGAGCAGGTCCGGGGCGAGCGCCTGCGCCACACGCGATTCTTCCGCGGCTTTTTCGAGGGCGTCGAAAGCGCCGATGCCGCTGTAATAGGAATCCACGAGAATCTCGACATAATAGGCATGAGCCAGCGCGTTGTTGGGGTCGAGCTCGAGCGCGCGGAGGATTTCGTTTTCCGCCTGTAAATAATCGCCCTGAAAATTAAGCGCCCAGGCGCGCACGGCAAACGCCATCGAATTGCCGGGGCTGAGCAGGAGCGCGTCTTCGGCGGCGGTTTGCGCTTCTTTGTATTTCCCGGCAAAGACAAGCGTACGCGCCAGCATGATATGGGTGGCGGGGTCATCGGGACGGGAGACAATCGCCTTCTGATAGGCGTCAATTGCCGGGAGGAGTTTGCCTTCCTTGAACAGGGTTTCCGCTTCGGCGATCAGCGTCTCGGGCGAGGTGGTGGCAGTGGAGGTGGGGACGCCCAACGGCTGGATCTCCGCCACCACAAAGCGGTTGACGTATGCCCCCGCGAGCACCAGCAGGCTGAGCAAAATAATGCGGAACCAGTTTGGCTTGGTCCGCCGTTTGTTCATACTCCATTTACTTCCTCGCAGATACATTCTTCACCTTGCACTCATCGAAATCGAGCGTTTTTCATATTACCATCCGCGCAAATGCGCGGTCAAGCAGGGGGGCTAAGTTCTAATTTGCCTCTTATATGCTAAAATCGCTTCATGCAATTCGAGGTGTTTACCCTCCTGCCTGAAGTCTTTCCTGCGTATCTGGATACAAGTATTATAAAGCGCGCGCGCGAACGGGGGCTGATTCAAGTCAACGTTCACAACATCCGCGATTACACCCATGACAAACACCACACTACCGACGACACGCCCTACGGCGGCGGCGGCGGAATGGTGATGAAGCCGGAGCCGGTTTTCGAGGCGGTTGAGACGGTTTTGGGATTTCCCCTCGTTCAAGCCGCCGCTCCTGGCGGCGAGGACGCCGCCAGGAGTGGTAAGAATATTCCCATCATTCTGCTCACCCCGCAGGGACGGGTTTTCAACCAAAGCATCGCCCGCGAACTGGCAGGATATCCGCGCATCGCGCTTCTTTGCGGACGCTACGAAGGCATTGACGAGCGCGTCCGTGAGCATCTCATCACTGACGAAATTTCCATCGGCGATTACGTGCTGACGGGCGGGGAACTGCCCGCGCTCATCCTGATTGATGCGGTGTCGCGCCTCCTGCCGGACGTGTTGGGCGATCCCACCGGCGCGGAGGATGACTCGCATGCAATGGGTCTGCTCGAATATCCGCATTACACCCGCCCGCCCGAATTTCGCGGCTGGAAGGTGCCGGAGGTGCTGCTCTCCGGCGACCACGGCAGAATCGAAAAATGGCGCAGGGAACAGGCGCTGCTGCGCACGCTCAGAAAACGACCCGACATGCTCGAAAAAGCAGATTTGAGTGAAGCAGATAAAAAATTCGTCAATAGTCTAAAGTCAAAAGTCGAATGACCTTCGACCTGTGATCTTTGACCTTCGCCTTGTAACAAATCAGACCCACACTCGGAGGAATTTATGTCATCAGCGCGCTTGAATTACGGCAAGACCTTCCTATTGGGTTTCGGCTTTTTTGGCGTGAGCGTGATCTGGGGCGTGTACAACGCCTTCGTCCCGATCTTCCTCGCCGATAAATTCGGGCTCGCCCCCGCCCTGATCGGATTCTTCATGACGCTCGATAACATCGCGGCGTTGTTCATCCAGCCGCCGGTGGGGGCATGGTCCGACCGCCTGCGCACCCCGTTGGGACGGCGCATTCCCTTCATTCTCGTTGGCGCGCCGGTCACCGCGGTGGCATTCGGTTTGATTCCGATTGCGGCGGTCCTGCCGCTGTTCGTCGCCTGCACCAGCACCCTGCTGTTGAGCGCGGCGCTGTGGCGCACGCCCGTTGTGGCGCTCATGCCGGATATCACCCCCTCGCAGTTCCGCTCGCAGGCGAACGGCATCATCAACTTCATGGGCGGCGTCGGCACCATCGTCGCCTTGCAGACGGGCGGCATGTTATACAAGATGAGTCCCAACTTCCCGTTCTGGCTGGGTTCCGGTCTGGTGCTCCTTGCCGCGCTGATCGTTTATCTCTTCATCGAAGAGCCGAAGGAATACGAAACGATCGAAAAACAACCCGGCATGTTCCAAAGCCTGAAGGAAGTCTTCAACAACCCGGATAAGAGCGGCTTGCGCATCCTCTTTGCCATTTTCTTCTGGTTCATCGGCTTTTCGGCAGTGGAGACCTTCTTCACGCTGTACGCCAAGAATCACCTCGGCTTGAACGAAGGCGACGGCGCAACCCTGCTTTCCGTCCTGCCGCTGTTCTTCGTGCTTTTCGCCATTCCCTCCGGTTTTATCGCCGGCAAGATCGGACGCCGCACCACCATCGCCACCGGCTTGATCATCCTCGTCATCATGCTCGTCCTGCTTTACATCACCCCCGCCGAAGCCCTGCTGACGGGCATCGCGCCCCTGCCGCTGGTGGGCATCCCATTGGTGGAGGACGGTCCGCGCATGTTGACGCTCGCGGGCGTCCTGCTCATCCTCGGCGGCATTGGCTGGGCGTTCATCAACATCAACTCCCTGCCCATGATCGTGGACCTGACCAGCGCGGCGCGCATCGGAACGTTCACGGGGTTGTATTATCTTTTCTCCACGCTCTCAGCCATCGTCGGTCCGAACATGAACGGCTGGGCGGTGCAACTGGCGGGAAACAATTACAACATCATCATGCTCATCGCGCCGTTCTTTATGTTGATTGCATTCAGCTTGATGATGGGCGTGAAACGCGGCGAGGCTGTGGTTAGCGAGCAGGTCTCAGTGAGCAGTAATCAGTAAACAGTAATCAGTTACGTGTTACGTATTCCGCATTACGTTTTTCTGATGATGGCAGCATGGGCGCTCGCCGCCTGCCTGGGATCGCCGGATTGTTTTAGGGAGGAGGTCTTTTGCGCGGCGCTGGTGACCGACACACAGGGGCTCGACGATCACGGCATTCATGCAGATGCCTGGCTGGGGTTGCAGGAAGCGCAGGAGAACGGACTGGCAGACAGGATTGATTACATCGAGTCGGTGGATTCGCGCGACTATTTGAAGAACATCGTCTATTTTGCGGATCGCGGCTACGACGTGATTCTCACCTCCGGGATTGCCCTGGCGGATGAAACGCTTCAAAGCGCGGACCTCAAGCCTGATTCCGTTTTCGTGGGTTTGAGCCAACCCTTTGAGGAATCCCGCCCAAACCTCGTCTCCGTGACCTTCCCCGAAGACCAGATGGGCTTTGCCGCCGGTCTGCTCGCGGCACGAATCTCCAGGACGGGCATCGTGGCGGGGATTTGCGAAACCTCCGGCATTGACTCGATGCGGCGGTATTGCGAGGGGTTTCGGGCAGGCGCGGAATACATCCCCGAAACGAACGTCGAGGTGCTGATCGCATACCGCGAGGACGGCGACAGTGAAACCCTGTTCCTGGATGACGCTTGGGGCTACGAAACCGCCTCCCTGCTCGCCAAACGCGGCGCAGACGTGATCTTTGCGGCAGGCGGGGGGACGGGTCAGGGGGCGCTGCGGGCGGCTTCAGATCTGGGCATCCTGTCCATTGGGGCAGAGCGGGACCAGGCGGCGGTTTTGGGAGAATCCGGTTCCAGCGTGGTGACCTCTTTTTATGGGGCTGCCAGGCTCGAGGTCCAGGAGGTGATGCGCTCGCTGAGGGCGGGGGGCATGTCGGGGGCGCGGAGCGGTCAAATCCAATTTGTGCCGCTTGGGGCGGTTTTTCCTCCAAACCTGGGGATCGAGGTGGATACGGCGCTGAAAATGCTCGAAAATGGGGAAATTCTTACGAATGTCACGCCTTAATCACATTAGCATTGCGCAGGCTTGCACAAAGAGTGGAGAAGATTTATACTTGCATTGTCGTTAGGCTGTGCTGGAAAGCAGCCTTTCATTCCATCTTCTAGAGGAGAAGAAACAACATGAAGAAGCTTTACTTTTTAATGACCGCGTTGATTGTTGCGTCGTTGGTCCTCGCTGCTTGCGGCGGTGGAGGCGCAGCCGGTGGCGATGTCGTCAAAGTTGGTCAGGTGACCGACCTCGGCGGTATTGACGACAAGTCCTTCAATGCCACTGCGTATGCCGGTATCGAGAAGGCTGTGGCTGAACTTGGCGTGGAAGGCAAATACCTGGAATCCACCCAGCAGTCCGACTATAACAAGAACATCCAGCAGTTCATTGATGAAGATACCGACCTGATCGTGACGGTCGGCTTCCTGCTCGGCGTGGATACCGCTGTGGCGGCAAAAGCCAACCCGGAAACCAAGTTCGCCATCGTGGACTACGCCTACCCCGACTGCTTCGGCACCGACTTTGTGGAAGGTCAGACCTGCGGTTCCGCAACCGAACTGCCCAACGTCCTGGGCCTCACCTTCGCCACCGATCAGGCGGCTTTCCTCGCAGGGTATGCGGCGGCTGCCACCACTCAGACCGGCAAGGTTGCCACCTTCGGCGGCATCAACATCCCGCCTGTTACGATCTTCATGAAGGGTTTTGAAGCGGGCGTGAAGTACTACAACGCCCAGAAGGGCACGAACGTGGAAGTGCTCGGCTGGAGCACCGAAGCCAACGACGGTTCCTTCACCGGCAACTTTGAGTCTCTCGACGACGGCCGCTCCTTCGCTGAATCCTTCGTCCAGGAAGGCGCCGACATCATCATGCCTGTGGCTGGTCCTGTGGGTCTCGGTTCCGCCGCGTACTGCCAGGAGACCGGTTCCTGCAAGATCGTCGGCGTGGACACCGACTGGACCGTTTCCGCCAGCGAATACAGCGATGTCATCCTCACCAGCGTGATGAAGAACATGAACGTCGCCGTGTTCGACACGATCAAGGCGGTTGTGGACGGTACCTTCAAGGGCGGTGTGTACGTTGGTACGCTCGCCAATGGCGGTATGGGTCTTGCCGAAGTCTCTGGTGCTTCCGATGAGCTCAAGGCTGAACTCGAAGCCATCAAGCAGGGCATCATTGACGGCTCCATCCCCGTTCAATAGTTCGTTTGAAATAAAAAGCCGGGGGAGGTTTCTCCCCCGGCTTTTTTCATCCCATTTGCATTAGACCCCGAAGGTGTTTTCATTCCGATGGCGATTCGGGCGCGCCTTCTCACAAGCAAAGCCGGTACGAAAAGACCTTTCGGGTTTAATGGACAATTAAAACGCACGGAGGGCATGTCATGACCAACGTTCTGGAACTGCGAGGGATCACCAAGCGCTTCCCCGGCGTGATTGCAAATGAAAAAGTGGATATCGCCTTGAGGGAGGGAAAGATTCTCGCACTGCTGGGGGAAAATGGCGCGGGCAAAACCACGCTGATGAATATTCTTTATGGGCTGTACAAACCGGATGAAGGACAAATCTTTGTGCGCGGCAGGGAGGCGCACATTCACGGTCCGAACGACGCCATTGCGCTGGGAATCGGCATGGTGCACCAGCACTTCATGCTCGTGCCGGTGATGACCGTGACCGAGAACGTGATGCTGGGCGTCGAACCGACCCGCAACGGCATGTTCCTGGACAAGGAAAAGGTCTCCAGGCGCATCCGCGAGATTTCCGACCAGTACGGGCTGGAGGTGGACCCGAACGCCTACATCAAGGACCTGCCGGTGGGCATCCAACAGCGCGTGGAGATCATCAAGGTTTTGTACCGCCAGGCGGATATTTTGATCCTCGACGAGCCAACGGCTGTGCTGACGCCCCAGGAAGTGGAAGGGCTGTTCAAAATCATCAATACGCTCATCAAGTCGGGGAAGTCCATCATTTTCATCACGCATAAACTGAAGGAAGTGCTCGCCATTGCCGACGACATCACCGTGCTGAGGCTCGGCAAGGTGGTCGGTTCGATTGACCCGAAGGAAGCCACCACCGAAAAACTCGCCTCCATGATGGTGGGACGCGACGTCAACCTGGTGGTGGAGAAAAAGCCCGCCAAATCCGGCAAACCTGTGCTCATGGTCGAGAACCTGTTCGTCCGCGACGAACGCCAGCACATGACCGTTCAGGGTGTTTCGTTCGAGGTGCGCGAAGGCGAAGTACTCGGCGTTGCGGGCGTGCAGGGCAACGGTCAGACCGAGCTGGTCTATGCGCTGACCGGGCTGCTGCCCCTGGAAGCCGGGACCATCCGCCTGCTCAATGAACCCATCCGGCATACCTCGCCGCGCGAAATCCTCGAACGCGGGATGGCGCACATTCCCGAAGACCGCCAGCGTCATGGTCTGATCCTCACCTTCCCCGTCCACGATAATTTGGTGCTGTGCACCTACTACAAGGAGCCGTTCGCGCGCGGCATCTCGCTGCAGGAGAAAGCCATCTTCAGCAACGCCGGGGAACTGGTCAAGCAATACGACGTCCGCACGCCGAACATTTACGTCAACGTGGGGACGCTCTCCGGCGGCAACCAGCAAAAGGTGATCGTCGCCCGCGAGTTCTCCCGTCCCATCAAACTGCTGATCGCCTCCCAACCGACCCGGGGGCTGGATGTCGGCTCCATCGAGTACATCCACCAGCAGATCATCAAAAAACGCGATGAAGGTACCGGGGTGCTGGTGGTCTCCTCCGAACTGGATGAGATCCTCGCCCTCTCAGACCGCATCGCCGTGATGTACAAAGGTCAGATCATGGATATCCTCGATGCCGACAAGACCAGCAAGGAAGAACTGGGTCTGCTCATGGCGGGCATTCATCCGTCTGACAACAAGAAAACGAAATAGGAGAAGTCCTGTGAGCGAAACAGCCACTCCCTCCAAACAATCCAATGGCGGACGCAGTTCCCTTGCGCAGGAACTTCTGGTGCCGGTTCTGGCGGTGGTCACCGGCTTGCTGATCGGCGCCGTCGTGATCATTGCCAGCGGCGCGAACGTATTCGATGCGTACGGCGCGCTGTTCACCGGTTCGTTCGGCAGCCCCGCACGGCTGGTCGAGGGTTTGCAGGTGTACTTCAGCACCGGCGAAACCAGGGAATTGTTGAGAGCCATTTATCCCTTTACGGAGAGCCTTGTCACCGCCACGCCGTATATCTTTGCGGGGCTTTCGGTGGCGCTCGGCTTTCGCGCCGGTCTCTTCAACATCGGCGCGGAGGGTCAGTTCTTCATCGGCGCGTTATGTTCCGCGTTCATCGGGTACAGCCTCAAGGGGCTGCCGATGATCGTCCACCTGCCGCTGGCGCTGCTGGGCGGCGCGCTGGGCGGCGCGATCTGGGGCATGATACCGGGCTACCTCAAGGCAAGGTTCGGAGCGCACGAGGTGGTCAATACCATCATGATGAACTGGATCGCCTTCCGCCTGAGCGACTGGCTGTTGAACGGACCGATGAAGGCTTCCGGCTTCCGCCCGGTGACCCCGAACGTACTCGCCAGCGCGGAACTGCCGCGCTTCTTCCCGGACCCGCTGCGCTTCAACCTCGGATTTTTCATCGCGCTCCTGGTGGCGTACCTGGTCTATTGGTTCCTGTTCAAGACCACCACCGGTTTTGAAATCCGCTCGGTGGGTGCCAACCCCGATGCCGCCAAATACGCGGGCATGAACATCGTCAAGAACCTGGTGCTGGTCATGGCGCTGGCGGGCGGACTCGCCGGCATGGCTGGTTCCGCTCAAGTTCTCGGCGTGGATCACTGGGTGGGTCAGGGATTCTCCGCCGGGTACGGGTTCGATGCGATTGCGCTGGCTCTGCTCGGCAAAAGCCACCCGTTCGGCGTCGTTCTCTCCGCGCTGCTGTTCGGCTTCCTGCGCAGCGGCGCGACCAACATGCAGTCGCGGGCGGGCATCCCGATTGACATCATCTCCATCATCCAGGGTCTGGTGATCGTGTTCATCGCCGCACCCGCCATCATCCGCTGGTTCTACCGCCTGCGCTCGATCAAAACCGAAGAGACCGTCCTCACGCGCGGCTGGGGCAAATAGGCGAGGTTTGAATGACAACTACAAACTTGGAATTCAGCGCTGCCGCTGAAAAACGCAAACGAATCTCCTACGGTCTGACCCTGCTGGCGGCAGGCTTGTTTATCTTCTTCCTGTTCGGGCTCAACACCCAGCCGGGTGTGCAAACCACCTTCGGCTTGAATCTCGCCGGGTCGCAAGCCGTCGAAGTTCCCGATTTCGTCGTCCCGGCGCAAATCACCGTCTACCTGATGGCTGCCATGGCGGTCTTCGCGGGCGCCTTTCAGTTGGCGCGCGGCGTGCGCTCCACCGGCTGGCTGATCGGCATTCTGTCATTCACGTTTGTGGTGGCTTTCCTCACCTGGGCGGCGCAGGACAAATCCTTCAACCTGACCGGCATGTTGGGCAGTTCGCTCGTACGCGCCACGCCCATTGCGCTCGCCGCCCTGTGCGGGGTCATCAGCGAACGCTCGGCGGTCATCAACATCGGCATCGAAGGCATCATGCTCATGTCGGCGCAGACGGCGGTGGTCACGGCAACCGTGACGGGAAGTCTGTTCATCGGCTTGGTCGCCGCCATCCTGGTCGGCGCGTTGATCGCGGCGTTTCATGCCTTCCTGGTCATCCGCTTCAAAGTGGACCAGGTCGTAAGCGGCGTCGCCATCAACATCTTTGGCACGGGGTTTACCTCCTTCATCAGTTCCCGCTTCCTGCAAAGCGCAACCGATACGCTCAACAACTCCGGCACTTTCCCCATCATCTCCATCCCCCTGCTGGCGAAGATCCCCGTGCTCGGACCGGTGTTGTTCGAAAACAACATCGTTGTCTATCTTATGATTCTGATCGTGGCGCTCATGCACATCATGCTCTTCTACACCCCCTGGGGGCTGCGCACGCGCGCGGTGGGCGAGCACCCCAAAGCGGCGGATACGCTGGGCGTCAACGTCTACCTCGTGCGGTACGTCAACGTCATCCTCGGCGGCATGATCGCCGGTCTGGGCGGCGCATATTTCACCATCGGCTCGGTGGGGCGCTTCGACGAAATCATGACCGCAGGCAAGGGCTTCATCGGTCTTGCGGCAATGATCTTCGGAAAATGGAATCCCATCGGCGCGTTTACCTCGTCCCTGATCTTCGGCTTTGCAGATTCGCTGCAGGTGAAATTGCAGATTCTGCGCGTGCCCATCCCCTCGGAATTCCTGCTCATGGCTCCTTACATTGTGACCATGATCATCCTGACCGGCGTGGTGGGACGCGCCATCCCGCCCGCGGCAGACGGTCAACCTTACGAGAAGTGACCGCTTCTTTCCGACCCGCAGCCTGATTCTGAAAAACAGGAGTTGCAGCAACTCCTGTTTTTTTCTTTCGATCCTCCCGCCTAACCTGCCAAATCGCTTGCCAGGCTGCAAGCCTGACCTGCAATTGACCTATACATAAGGTTTGGCGCAGACCCGGAGAAGCGCTAAGAAATGCGGGGGATAAACGCATAATCATCTTGGGGTAAAATAATTTTGAAAGAAGGAGAAACGATGAACAAAACGACCCGCCTGCTTGGTTTTTTTATCATTTTCGCAGTAATTTTGACCGCCTGCAACCTGCCGTCCGGCGACCCGGAGGATGTCAACGCCACCGCCGCCGCACAGACCCTGGAAGCGCTGCTCAGCGCCACCCCCTCGATCTCCACAACCACGCCCACCGTCCCGGCAACCATTACCCTGATTCCCTCGCCAGCGTTTACAAGCACGCCCGTCCCCACCGCCACGCCAAACTGCCCGCTGGCGCAATTCGTCACCGATGTGACCATTCCCGACGGAACCATCATGACCCCCGGGCAGACCTTTACCAAAAAATGGCGTCTGCGGAACACCAGCGCCTGCGCCTGGAACGGTTACAGCCTTGTGTTCGACAGCGGCGATTCCATGAACGGTCCCGCCAGCAAACCGATCGGCGTCATCAACCCCGGGCAGGAGGTTGACCTGGAAGTCAACCTGACAGCCCCCAACTCCCCCGGAAACTATCGCGGGTACTGGCGCATCGTCACGAACACGAACGTGCTCGTTCCCATTGTGAACGGTTATCAGGGCAGGTCCTTCTACGTGGACATTAAAGTCCAGGCGCCGCCGACCGTGACCAATACTTCCGCGCCTTCCAGCACGACCATCACCCTCGACAACATCGCCGGGGAAAGCGGACAGGTCCGTTCCGACGGGACAGTGCTGGGACCGCCCAACACCGGCGACATCGAATCGAACGCCGCCGCGCAGGCTTTCTTCAGTTTCAACATGAGTTCCATCCCCGCCGGCGCGACGATCACAAAGGTGGTTGTCAATTTCAGTTCGTACGATACGCTGGGCAACCCCTGGTCGCTGGCAGACGGCTGTCTGCGCGCCTACGTGCAAAACTACGGCACGCTGGACGCCGGCGATTTCTTCCCCGGCGACCCCACCAGCGCGGTCATCCGATGGTGCGGGGCGGCTGAGTTGAGCTCCGTGTTCGAGGACAGCGGAATGAAAGCCGTGGTTCAAAGCGCGGTCGGCTCTTCGCGGCTTCAATTGAGGGTCCAATTCCGCGCGCCCACCACGAGCAGCAACGGCATTGCGGATATGATACGGTTCGGGACCGTAAAACTCATCATCACCTATCAATAGCATTTCAGGCTGAGACGCGGATAATTGCATAAAACCCGATTTAGAAAGTGCTGAGAACCGAGCGCCCGCAATCCGGGCGCTCGAAATTTAACAGTATAATCATTTGCTGAAAGTGAAAGGAAAAAAATGACCAAATCGAAAATATATTTGCTGTTTACAACCATCATCGCTGCCGCCCTGCTCCTTGCCTCCTGCGGCGAAAACACGGATGCGGAGTCCGTCATCCAGACTTCCGTTGCCGAGACGGTTGCCGCACAGCCCCCCGTGGTGATCACCGAGACCCCTCCAGCCGTCACGCTCGTTCCAACTCAAACGCCCTTCGCGCAGCCCACCACCGGCACACTGCCCCCAACCCCCACCCTCTCCACCGCCTCGAAAGCCGAGTGCGCCAAAGCCAGCCTTCAGGATGAAACCATCGTGGACGGCAAAATCTTCAAGCCCGGCGAGCAATTCACCAAGACCTGGTACATCACCAACACCAGCAACTGCGTCTGGGATACCAGTTACAAGATCATCTTCTGGGATGGCAACATCCTCGGCGGCGCCTACGTTTACAACCTGCCGCAAATAACAGGACCCGGTCAGACCGTGCCCGTCTCGCTCGTTCTCACCGCCCCCACCCAGGACGGGACCTACCGCTCCGAATGGAAACTGCAAACCCCCGATAACATCAATTTCGGCGTGGGCGTTTACCAAGCCGCCTTCTACACCGAGATCGTCGTCTCATCGGCAGACAAGCCCAGCTACGCCGTCACTTCGGTGGAACTGACGATTGACCGCGAACCGGATTACGGCTGCCAGCCGGCAAACATGGTCTATACCGCCTATGCCACGTTCACCACCAACGGTCCGCTGGAATTCAAATTCCGCTGGCTCCAACAGGACGGCAACAATTCGGGCATCCAAACCGTGAAAATGACCGAAGCGGGGAAGAAAACCTTCACACGAGTCTGGAAACTGGGGCGCGCCGCCTCGCAGAACAGCAACCGCTGGTTCCAGATCGTGGTGCTGGAGCCGGTCTACAAGGAATACCCGCAGGTCAAATTCACCTTCGAGTGCCCGTAAGGCGAATTTCACGAAGAAGCCGGAGATTTCCGGCTTCTTTTTATTGGGAACCCGCCGCCCCCGCCCTTCGTCTTTAATACTTGAGCGACTCACCTTGCGCGCCGCTGAATACCCTGCGTGAAAGGTGAGAAAATGAAACGGAGGAAGCCATGAACAAAAAATATTCACCTTTTATCCTCGCAGTCATCGTATTATTGACCGCCCAACTTGCCTGCAACGTTCCGTCCGATGCGGGGACGCCCGACACCTTTGCCACCCTCAACGGACTCTACACCGCCTCTGCCCTGACGCTCGAAGCGGCTGGCACGCAATCGGGTCTGACTGCCACCCCGGGCCTGCCCCTGCCAACCGTGACCATCGCGGGGTCGCCCTCAGCGACGAACCCGCCCGCGCTGCAGTCGCCAGCCCCACAGTCCAGGTGTGATGCGGCGCAGTTCCTGGCGGACGTCACCTACCCGGACGGCAGCGTCCTCCAGCGCAGTACGACCTTCGTCAAAATCTGGCGCATCAAAAATATCGGCACATGCACCTGGACCACCTCGTATGCGCTGGTCTTTGCGGGCGGCGATGCGCTGGGCGGACCGGCGGCGGTGGGCATGCCGGGCACGGTGTCTCCCGGTCAGTACATCGAAATTCCCGTTACGCTCAATTCGCCCAACAAGGACGGCAGTTACACCGGCTATTGGAAACTGCGCAACGCATCCGGCGCGATGTTTGGAATCGGCGCGCAGGCAGATACGGCGTTTTGGGTCAAGATCCGGGTGGCAGGAACCGTGCACGCTGCCTACAACTTTGCGGATAACTACTGCAAAGCGGACTGGTCGAACGGCAAATCATCCCTGCCCTGTCCCGGCTCCGACGGCGACCCGAGCGGTTACGTCATCCGCCTGAACGCGCCGAAGATGGAGAACGGCGTAAAGGAGGACGAACCGGGTCTGCTGACCGTGCCGCAGGACAAACAAAACGGCTCCATCAGCGGAGAGTTTCCGGCGTTCACCGTGCAAGCCGGGGATCGTTTCCGCGCGCTGATTAACTGCCAGTATGAGGCGGTGAAATGCAATGTGATTTTCAAACTGGAATACAAAAACAACGGGCAGATCCGAACTCTCGCCAGTTGGGCGGAGGTCTACGAAGGCAAGTATTACCCGGTTGACCTGGACCTGAGCAGTCTCGCCGGCGAGACGGTGAAATTCATCCTGACCGTGAACGCCAACGGCGGCAACAAACACGATTATGCCATCTGGCTCAATCCGCACATCGCGCGGCAGGGCAATGCGCCCACTGCCACCGCCACGAAACCGCCAACCAAAACCTTCACGCCGACAATCACCTTCACGCCTACATTGACGTTTACCCCCACAATCACGTTCACTCCGACCTCTACGTTCACCCCCACCGCCCCTCCAACGGCGACCAGTACCGAAACACCCATCAGCACGGCAACCCCGTAGGTGCGTTATAATAACGTTACCATTTTCGGAGGTTCAAAAATCATGAAATTTCGCAAGTCACTCTGGCTGGTGATGTTGACCCTTGCCGCTGTGGTTCTCAGTTCCTGCAACATCGGAGCCTCGCCCGCCCCCACAGAGGACCCGGGCATCATCCAGACGCAGGCATTCGGGCTCGTCCTCACCCAGGCGGCAGACCAGCAGACGCAAACCGCCGCGGCGGCTCCGCCCACGCCCCTCCCGACCAGAACTCGCACTCCGACCCTCTCCGTGACCATCACTGTGGGCATTCTCCCCACGACCTCGCTCCTGGGCGGCTCGCCCACACCCTTCGCCTTCAACACCCAACAACCAGGTCTGACGCCGCAGCTGCTCGTCACACCCAGCCTGGTGGGCACGCTCGGCGCAGTGGGAACGGTTACCACGAAGAATGGATGCAACGACGGCTACCTCGTCAGCGAATCCCAGCCGTACGACGGCAAGACCATCCTGCTCGCCACCGAATTCACCAAAAGCTGGGAGTTCATCAACACCGGCACCTGCGTTTGGGATGAAGGCTACACCTTCGCGTACGTGGAGCAGTTCTCCACCGGTCCGCGCTACGGCAAGGATTACATCATTCCGAAGGATGGTCCGTTTACAAAACCCGGCGAATACCGCACCTTTACAGTCACGCTGAAGGCGCCCAAAGTGCCCGGCGAATACACCTGGTATTACAAACTCAAGGACGATGCCGGTAATTTCTTCGGTTCGCTGGTCTGGGTCACGATCAAGTCTGTGACAGGGTAGAAAGCAGGGACATCATGAAAAAACTGTTCGCTCTCCTTATGCTGGCGGCGGTGCTGACCGGTTGCGCTCCCGCCACACCGGTCGAACCTACGCCGGATGTGAACGCCATTCGCACTTCGGCGGCTAACACAGTGGTGGCAGAGTTTACACTGACGGCGGCAGTTTCCACACCCACCTCCCAGCCGCCCACCGAAACGCCCACCCAGGCTGCGCCGCCCACCGAGACCCCCACCGTGGCGCTTGCCACCAACCTCACCGAGGTGGCGCTCGGCACACCCGCCGCCATCTGCGACGATTATTCCTTCGACCTCACCACGCTGGACGTCACCATCCCGGATGGCACGCCGATGTCGCCCGGTCAGGAATTCGTGAAGACGTGGCGAATCAAAAATACAGGCATCTGCACCTGGGACACGAACTACAAAGCCATCTTCTCCTACAGTTCGCCCCCCAACGAAGACATGGACGCCCAACCCATTCCACTGGCGGCGCTGGTCGCGCCAGGGCAGGAAGTGGAAGTCTCGGTGCAATTCAAAGCGCCCACCACTCCGGGCGAATACACCGGCTATTGGCAGATGGTGAACTCCAAGGGCATTTCCTTCGGCAAAAAAGAGTACACCCTGATCGTCAAGATTGTTGTCCAATAACCCAAAACTCAAGCAAGCCATAAAAGACAAAGCGCGCCAGCTGGGATTCATCCTGGCTGGCGTTACTTCTCCCGACCCGCCCGCGCATTACAACGTCTTTGAAACATGGCTGGAACGGGGGCATCACGGCGCGATGGATTATCTTGCCAGCGAACGAAACCGCATCCGCCGCGCCGACCCCAGGCAGATTCTCCCCGAATGCCAATCCATCCTCGTGCTGGCGCTGCCGTATTCGCCCCATTCTGAATTCAAAATTCAAAATTCAGAACCCAGAATCGCCGCCTATGCCCTCGGCGGCGACTACCACGAAGTCATCGCGCCGCGCCTGCGGCAAATCGTCCAATTCGTCGAAGAACAAGCCGGGCATCCCGTCCCAAACCGCTATTACACCGACACCGGTCCCATTCTCGAACGCGAACTCGCGCAGCGAGCCGGCCTTGGCTGGGTCGGCAGGAATTCCATGCTCATCAACCCCAGGGCAGGCTCGACCTTCCTGCTTGCGGAGATCCTGCTCGGCATCGAACTCGAACCCGACGACCCCTTCCCCACCGACCACTGCGGAACCTGCACGCGCTGTCTCGACGCCTGCCCCACGCACTGCATCCTGCCAGACCGCACGCTCGACGCCCGCCGCTGCATCTCCTACCTCACCATCGAAAACAAGGGCGAAATCCCCGAAGATTTGCGCGAGCCGGTGGGCGGCTGGGCGTTTGGATGCGACATCTGCCAGCAGGTCTGCCCGTGGAATCGTTTCTCCCCGCCGGCGGACCCCGCCCTCGAGCCGTCCATTCCGCTTCCAATCCCGACCGACGACCTGCTCTTGTTATCCTCCGAGTTCAACCAACGCTTCAAGCGTTCGCCCGTCAAACGCGCAAAACGGCGCGGCTATTTGCGGAATCTCGCCGTCGCAGTTGGAAACACGGGAACCGAAAAAGATTTGCCTGTTTTAGAGCAAGCCGCACAGGACGAAGAGCCCCTGGTGCGGGAGCATGCGAAGTGGGCGATGGATAAACTCATTCGCAGGTCGGGTTTACAGTAACGCGGAATTCATTCCGCAAATTCAATGCGATATAAATATCGAATTACAGACTCACCTTACGCAGTGAACCGCCAAGTTTTTTATATCTTTTACTCTTCCCTTGGCGGTAAAAAAAGGCGGCTCTTCCGTTCCTGGCGGGAAAACCCTTACCACGAACGGTCACAAAGGCACACAAAGGATGTTTTTTTGGCTTTTTCCCTTTGTGCCCCTTTGTCTCCCGGGCAGTTGAAAAAAGATTCCCGTTAAAAACGGTGGAACCAAAAAGGCTTGACTGCGTAACATCAGTTACAGAATCTTTGGAAGACAAATTCATGAATAAACTTCTCATTGCCACCAACAACAACGGAAAAATACTCGAACTCCAGGATTTGCTCAAAGACAGCGGCATCGAACTGGTTACGCCGGAGCAAATCAACCTTGAACTGGAAGTGGAGGAAGACGGCTCGACCTACGCCGAGAACGCCGGCAGGAAAGCCATCGCCTTCGCCCAAGCCAGCGGATTGATCTCCCTCGCCGACGACTCCGGTCTCGAAGTGGATGCGCTCGATGGCGCGCCGGGTCTGTACTCTGCGCGATACTCCCCCAAGCCTGGCGCAAAGGATGCCGACCGCCGCGCCCTCCTCCTGCAAAACCTCCAGGGCAAGCCGCGCCCGTGGAAGGCGCACTTCCACGCCACGATTGCAATTGCCTCATCATTGGAGGAGGTCCAGTTTGCGGAGGGGAACTGCTTCGGCGAGATCATCCCCGAAGAACGCGGCACGGGCGGGTTTGGCTACGATCCGATATTCTTCATCCCCGAATTGGGCAAGACCATGGCAGAGTTGGATATGGACGAGAAGAATCGTCTCAGCCACCGCGCA
The DNA here is from genome assembly GCA_024434165.1 of Chloroflexota bacterium. Classification (GTDB taxonomy): domain Bacteria; phylum Chloroflexota; class Anaerolineae; order Anaerolineales; family Villigracilaceae; genus Villigracilis. The sequence goes on from QMIW01000013.1 coordinate 34,792, forward strand.
AGGGCGGTGATGAACGCCATGCCGATTCTGAAAAAGTTGTTTGGGTACTAGCAAAACCCTGATGGTCTGAATCAGCCGCCGGGTCAGGAAAGAGGCGGGATTTTATCCATGAATTGACCCAACAACTCTGCGACCGTCTCCGGTTGTTCGAGCGTCAGCATGTGTCCCGTCTTTTCCAAAATGTGCAGTTCCGCGTGCGGGATGCGGTCTTTGAGAAACTGGGAATGCTTCGGCGGCGTCATCACATCCTCCGCGCCGCAGAGAATGAGCGTGGGAATGCGGATTTGATCCAGCCGGGCGGTTACATCGAATTCATTGCAGGCGCGGAAGTCGTTGAGCAGGTCGGCGGGGCGCATGGTGAGCATGTTCCGCCTGGAGAGCTGCACCAAATCCGGCGGGGCGTGGGCGCTGAAACAATTGGCGTTGATCATCTCCACTGCGGAAGCGAACGTATCGGGGCTGCCTGCCGTGTCGAGGATGGTTTTTGCTACACGCAATTTTGCGCCGCCGCCAAGCAGAGCCAGCGCACGGACCTTTTGAGGTCGAGTCAATGCCATCGTCAATGCAATGCCGCTTCCCATCGAAAGCCCCGCGATGATTCCCGCTTCGATTTCGAGCACATCCATGAAGGCGGAAACGCTGCCGGTGTATTCCGCGATGGAGCCCCTGCCCTCGCCGCCAGTTTCACCATGACCGGGCAGGTCGAGCGCGTACACCGTTGTATTTTTCAGCCGCCGGATGTACGGATGCCAGGATAAAAGACTGCCGCCCGCGCCGTGAATCAGAATCAGGGGCGGGCGGCGGGCTGGGGTTTTGCCTGGGTTTGAAACGGAATAATGAATACCGTTGGCGAAGGGCATGTTACTTTCTGCGGCGGGCGTGGTGCAGGCGGTCGGCGGCTTCTTCGGTGAGCGGGATGTAGACCTGCACCTTGGTGCCTTTGCCGGGTTTCGAGTCAATTTGCAGGAGACCGTTGACCAGTTCGGAACGTTCGCGCAGGTTGACCATGCCGAGGCTGCTGCTCGAACGTTTATCGTAGGATTGCGTGACGGCGTTTACATCGAAGCCGACGCCGTTATCCGCGATTTCCAACAGGAGCACGCCCGGCTCGAACTGGCGCAGGCGCACGGCGATGGTTTCGGCGGCGGCGTGCTTGCGGGCGTTGTTGACCGCCTCGTCAATGATGTAGAAGATGACGCCCTGCTTGCCCATCTCCAACTGCTGGGTGGCTTTTTCGTCAATATCCACGACCACCTTTTGCGAGAACGTTTCCATCATCTTGTCCGCCATTGCCTGAATGGCGGCGGTCAACCCCTGCGACTCGAGGATGAGCGGACGCAGGGTGAAGAGCATGTGCCGAATCTCTTTCGTGGTGCGGTGCGCCAGTTCCTCCAGTTTGACGATCTCCTCGGCGGCGGCTTTGGCGTCCTTGACGAGCATTCGTTTTGTGATGTTCAGGCGCATCGCCATCGCCGCCACAGACTGGGTGGGACCGTCGTGCAGGTCGCGCGCCAGTTTCTTGCGGGCTTCTTCGTACACTTCTGCCATGCGCTCCTTTTCCTCCACCAGATCCTGGTAGAGGCGCGCGTTTTGAATGGCAATGACGGACTGCCTGCCGATGATATCGAGGAGTTTGATGCGTTCGGTTGTGAAGTAATCGGGTTCGGGGTGGGCGAACAACAAGACCCCGTACACGTTGAACCCGCTGCGCAGCGGGAAGCAATACCCGCTGGTGCAGTTGCGCAGGGCGATGACCCGCCCCAGTTCGGGGTCGTACCCGATGTCTTTGAGGACGATCGGTTCGCCGTCGTCCAGCGCGCGTTTGAGGACGCCCTCCGCCCCGTCGAAGGTGACGCGCATGTCCGCGCTGGTGAAACGCCGCGCCGAACCGATTCGCAGTTTCCCGCCGTGGAAGAGCATCACCACGCCCACCAGCGGGTCGCTGACGGACAACTCCTCGACCTCGGGGTTCAGCGCCGCAGCGCTCAAATCGAGGGCGGAATCGAGCACCCGTTTGTAACTAAGCGTGGATGAGAGTGTGGAGGTCAGTTCGTAAATGGCGCGCATACGCTCATTTTGAATGGCGCGCCTCTTTTCCTCGGCGTCAATCCACAGGGCGCGGTTCTTCCGCATGTGCGCCATCAGGCTGCGTCCAAGATAGCCGAAGATGATCCCCAGAATGATGAGGACGACCGCCACCGCCACAGACAGGGCGGGGTTATCCTCCAGGCGCGTGCCGGTATAAAAGACAAGCCCGGCAAACAATGATGCGGTGGTCAACCCGCCCCACAGTTCGAAATAGATCGAGCTGGTGAGGATGGGCATCAGCCCGACCCAGAACGCCGGTCCCTGGACGCCGCCCTGTCCCCAGAAAAACGCCCCGGAGAGCAAAAGGTCCACGGCGATGTTCAAGCGGCGGTGATAGGTGACGCGCAGGTTCAAACCCGCCAGCGCGGTCATCGCAAGGTTCCAGAAAATCATCAGCCCCAGGGGCCACGTCAAAGCGATTTCCAGTCTCTGTCCCAGCCCAAGCGATACAAAAAGCCCTACCACCATGATCCAGCGCAATGTGATGGCAAACCAGTCTGCCATGTAGGGGGTTTCAAATCGCTTTATCATCGTGAACCAATCATAACGAAAAACGTGGGGTTCGGCAACTTTTCCGGCGTTACAGTCGGATTACATCTGCGCGCCGGCGGGAATCTTTCTCATTTTTCGTATCCCATGCGCTCCAAATAACCGCTTAACCTATCCAGCAGAATTTCCTTTTGCCCGGTTGTATAGGCATCACGGAAGCGCCCGACCTTGCCTTTGTAGAAATGGAGTCCCTGCTGACCGTCATTGGCTCCGGGGCGGTATCGCTCGATCACTGCGCGGACCTCGGGGTTGGTCTCGTCCAGTTTGAGGTAGTCCACCAGTCTGGCGGATTCGGCATCATAGTTCATGAGCAGGTCTTCGTAACGGGCGACGAGCACTTTCTTCTCTGCCATCCACTTCTCCCAAATGCGGACGTAGTCCATGATGAAGTCCAGGCTTTTCTCGAACGTGGAGAGATGCGAGAAGGCGTTGGGGCGTCCCTTTTCGAGCGCACGCTGTCCGAAGTCGAACGCGGAGAGCATGGCATCGCGCGGGTCGCGGTAGATGTAGGTGATGCGCATGAGACCCAGGTTCGAGAGCAGGCGCGAGGCGTTCGTGGGCGCCGCATGGGCTTTGATGACGAAGGTGTTGCCCATCAGCGCGGGCAGGGCTGCCATCGCCAGGCGGCGCGGGGAAAGCACACCGATGTTGCAGTTGACCTCGGTGAGTATCTTTTGCAGTTTGTACTTTTCACGAATCTCGCGCGCATCGGCACAGCCTGTCGTCTTCATCAGGTCGTGGATGAGGTTATAGTGCCAGCCCGATCCGGCGCGCGGCATTCCAACAGAGAGAACGATCATTGCACTTCCTTGTTCGATTGATGTGCGGCAAGCCCCGCCAAAATCCCCGGCACGATCCAGATATTCGGGGTGGTAAGCGAATCCTGGGTGAAATTATACAGGGCGACAGCCAGCCACGCAAATACGCCGGCAATCGCGGCAAAGCGCGCCCAATCCTCTCTGCGGTTGAGCAGGGAGAGCGTTTCGCCCAGCAGGTTGAACTGAACGGCGAGGTAAAGGACAAAGCCGATCAAGCCGGTTTCGGCGAGCAGGCGCACGTAGAGATTTTTCGGGTTCGGATACAAACGGCTGGCAGGATTGAGTTGTTTGGCAATCTCCGGGACGGTCGTCAGCGACCAGTCCGGCAAATTTTGATAGATGTAAAACCCGCTTCCGCCCAAGCCGACGCCTGTGAGCGGATATTCTTCAAACGCTCCCAACGCCCCCACGGAGTACGCTCCGCGCGCGCCGGCATTGATATCCACGATGTATTCGCTCAGGCTGCCGGCGTTGATCTCCCACAGGCGGCGGAAGTAGTTCTTCTGGCTCAGGAAAATAAACGCGCCTGCAATGACGCCGGCGATTGCGAGGACGATGGAAAGACGAAAGATGAAAGCCGTGAAGCGCCGTTCTGTAAAGCCGCGCATGAACCACGTCCACATCGCGCGGAGAACATCCCGCCCGAAGAGCAGCGTCACCAGGCCGGTCACGCCGAGGGTGATGAGCAGACCGCCGCGCGAGTAGGTAGCCAAAAGCACGAGCGTGGACAAGCCCAGAAGCGCAGGCTCCAGCCATCGCACGAGCGTGATGCGGTACTTCGTCAACACGGCGGCAAACAGGAGGGGGATGTAAATCGTCGCCAGTTGACCCGCGAGCCATGCCGGTTCATACGTCAAGCCGGAAATGCGGTTCGTACGGACGAGTTCGCGCATCGAAAACGCCAGCTGCCAGTGCGTGACCATTTCCTTATCGAGCCAGCCGGTGTAGAACGTGACCGCCTGCAAGCCGCTCCATGCGAGGTTGAGGCACAAGCCCGCAAAAATCCATTTGACGGTGAAACGCAGATCGGCTTCATCCTTGTTCATCCATACCGCGCCAATGAAGAAGGCGATGCCGATGAAGAGTGTGATCAGCGCGCGAAGGGCGCGCCCGTCGTAGGTTTGTCCGCGCAGGGGGATGGGGTTGATGAGCGCGCCGAAGCTGGCGGAGAACAGCGTGAAAAGCACAAACACACCCAATGCCGTGAATGCGCCCGCCCAAACCAGGCTGATCTTTTTGCGCTGCGCCAGAACGAGCAGGAGCGGCAGCAAAAACGCCAGCGGATACAACGCCAGCGGGCGGACGAGCGCGCTCTCGCCCAAGCCGGGGAACCAGCGAAAACTGGTGACGGGCAGGGTAAGCATGGCAAGCGCCCACAGCAGGCGGGGAAGAGTTTCAGGTGAGAGGAAGGATATCTTCATGCGAGAATTGTAGAGCGACATAATATGCCGCTCTACTTTGGTTTGATGAAGAGAACAACGAGCACAGCGAGAAAAAGAAATCCGCTTGCGCCTGCGAGCAGGTAATTGCCAAGCGAAAGGCTGCGTTCCTTCGGCAGGTTTGCGGATTGCGTCACTTCGAGTTTGATGAACTCGTTCAGGCTGCCCGCCTCGATTTCGGCTTGGGCTTTTTCGGCGAAGGCATTTGCCCACGCGGAGGCAAGTTCCTCCGCTTTTTGCGGGTCGGCATCGTCGGCGTAGAAATGCCAGCCAGCCTCGGCGGGCTGGGAGAGATGCAATTTGCCGCCGCGCAATTCTTCGATGGGGGCATTCAACTGTTTCAGCACACCGTCCGACCAGGCGAGTTCCACCAGTTTGCGCGACTCGCGTTCGAGATAATAGAAATCCTGGCGGTCGGTATTGGACGGGAAGGCTTCTTCAAAGTTGAAGTCCACGTTGACGGCGGCTCTGGCGCGGTACGGCGGCGGAGCGATGTAGTAAGCAGCCGCGCCAATGGCGGAACCGATCACTGCGCCAAGCGCCCAAAAGCGCCACGCTTTGAGCAGGCGAATGAGGTCGTCGAGGGAGGGGGAGGTAAAGATGAGTTTCATGGGAGATTGGTTATTGGAGGCTGGAGGAGCGCAATTACCAATTACAGATTACTTTTTTATGCGCCACTTCCAGAGCGGACCGATGATCTTTCGCAGGTAGTATTTTGCCACAATCGGCGCAAAGAACGAGCCGCCGTCGCGGTAGTGGACTCGCAGCATTTCCTTCCAGCCGCGTTCGTCGTTGATGTGGGTCTTGCTGGAAGTGTGGATTCTAAAATTCGCCCACGTCCTGCCCGGCAGGTATTGGATCGGCGCGCGCCTGGCGATGCGCACCCACAGATCGTAATCCATGGCGAAATAGAACGACGGGTCGAGCGGACCCAGTTCCTTCCAATATTTCGCGCGGAAGAACATCGTCTGCTGGGGGATGTGGACATAGCCGCGCCGCAGCCGGGCGTAGTCCGTTTGGCGCGAGGCGAACCTGCCAATGATCTTCCCATCTTCGTTGATGAAATTGCAGTCGGCATAGACCATTGCCACTTCAGGATTCGCCATGAGGAAGTCAACCGCCTCGGCGACGGTTTCGGGGGCGGCATAGGTATCGTCCGAGTTGAGCCAGGCGAGGATGTCGCCGGCGGCTCTGGCAAATCCCTTGTTGATCGCATCGGTCTGACCCTTGTCCGGTTCGCTGACCCAGAAATTGATGCGGTGCCGAAAGTTCCCCGGCGGCAAGCCCTCTGACCCCATGGCATATTTTTTGATCACATCCACGCTTCCATCCGTCGAGCCGCCGTCAATGACGATGTATTCGATGCGCGGGTGGGTTTGTCTGAGCACGGACTGGATCGTCGCTTCGAGGAAGTTTGCCTGGTTGAACGACGGCGTGACGATGGATACGAGAGGGAGGGCGGGTGGTTTCATTCAGGCGGCTCAAGGCGGCGTCTCGCCGCCGGGGACGGCGGCTGAGCCAATTCTATTTCCATTCCTCGTCCGAATAGAAAGACTCGGAAACACCCTCGGTGATCTTTCGCACGCGGGAAATTTCTTCAGGAGAGAGGATCGTCTTCCAGTTATCGAGGTTGGCGCGGCTGTCGAGTTTGACGGAGTGGGTCTTGTTCCTTGCCAGCCTTGCGGGGTTTTCGGAACTGCTGGAATTGAGGATGATATTCTGCGCGCGCTCGGTGAAGCTCAACCCAAGTGCATTGTATAAAGCCCGGTATCTGCCGAGCGGGTCGAGGGAAAGGTCTTCGTGGCGCACCACCTGAAATTGCGGGAACAGGCTCGAGGTCCGGTGGACGAAGCGGTAGATGATCTTCCAAAGCAGCGCCGCCTGCCCAACGATGTCATCCTTCAACATCGCTTCCATTGCGGCGCGGTCTCCTTCGAGATGGTCGCGCATGAAAAGCGGCTGATTCAGAAAATTACCGAAGTCGAAATTCCAGCCGAGGCGTTTGAGGCTGCCCACAAAACCGGCGGGATGACGGACGGTGACGACCACCCTGCAGTTCAAACGGCGTGCGAACCAGGGCGTGGAGAAGACCGCGAACGGGTCTTTGATGAGCGCGCGCTGACCGTGCATACTGCCGTTGAAAAAGATGCGAAAGTCGCGCCCCATACGCAGGAAGTCTTTGACCGAACGGATGGATTTGATTTCCAACAGGAGGTGATACTGGAAATCGAGCAGTTCCCGGAAGGCGGGCAGGTATTCCGCTTCGTTCTCTTCGGTGATGTAGGTGTACCAGTATTTGACCGGCACACGAAACACACCGGGGCGGTGCAGGACGTTGAGCGGTTCGCTGATGTAGGCGGTGTCGGCATCGGCGGCGAGCATCTTGCCGACCCAGGTTGTGCCGCTGCGATGCGAGCCGGTGACCAGGATGGGGGTCAGGTCATTCGCTGAAATAGTTGAGGACATCTTCTTCTTCCACGGAAATTGCTGTGATGGTGCCGACGCCGTAATACCGCGCCGCGCATTGATTGACCCAGAAAAACGGACGGACATCCAGTTCCTTGGTGCCTTCGTAGCCGTCCAGCGCAGGGATGACCAGATCCTGTTCGCCGCTGGCTTTCATTTCGTGGATCATTTGCTCGCGTTCGTCCCAGCGCAGGGCAAACAGGCGGCGGAATTCGTACGTTGCAAGCGGCTGGCGCATCATCCAAAACGGATAGAGCAGGGCAAAAAATGCGAGCGCAATCACGCTGTAACGGACAGCCGCCGGGAATTTCACATAGGATAGCACATAACCGGCGCAAATACCGAGCGCGGTCAGTGCAGCCGTAAGGATAAAATGCGCCGGGAAGCGCACCCGCTCCACCGGGTAGGATTGTCCATAAGCGCTGGGCGCAAAGGAAGCGAAGACCAAGCCATAGAGCAGGATGGGAACGAGCAGGAACAGCCAATACACACGCGCCTCAAACCGGACTTTGGGCTGGTCCTGCAAAAGGAGCATGGTCATCAGGGACGAGACCGCCAGCAGAGCCAGGCTTGGCAGGGGCAGCGTCGTTACCGCAATGCGCAGGAAGAGGAACGAATATTCAAACGTGCGGAAAAGCACCGTGCTCAAAGCGGGCGAACCGTTCTCCGCGTTGATGCGTATCGCATTGGCGGGCGCAAGGAACATCGCCGCCAGGGCAGCCAACGCGCCGGTGAGCAGGGCAATCAACAAAATCAGCGCGGGTTTACGGCACGGAGACCGATCGAAAAAGAAAACCCCGGCAGTGGCAAGCGAGAGGATAGCAATGTGCAAAGCGCCAAGCGTTTCGGAGAGACCGCCGATGAAAAAAGCAAGGAAGGCGAAAAGGAACGCCAGCGGGATGGATACCCGCCCCTTGCGGACGAGGTTCACGAGCCAGGCAGTAACGAAAGCAAAGAAAACCAGCGGCGTGAGGTAGGTCACCTGTCCCGGACGCCAATAGAGGACCTGAAAGATGTTCGGCGCGGTAAAGAAAGAAAACAGGACAAGGGTCTCCGCGCCCAGGAACAGAATTGGGAATTTCAATTTCAAGCCGAAGAGTTTGTTCAACTCTGCAAACAGCCAGTATAACCCGCCCACCCACAAAACGGCGTGCACAGCCGGGACAAAGGCGATATTCTGCGGAAAGAGTTCCCAAAAACCGAGCACGAACAGGTTCGAAAAGCGGTTGGAACTGAAGAGATATTTGTTCCAACTGGCGGTAAAAATATCGCCCAATTGCAAATCCACCAGCAGACAGTAATCGTCTGCCATGTAGCGGGAAAAGAAGCCGAGATAAGCGTACACCGCCAGCGTCGTCGTCGCGGCGAGAACGCCAAGCCAGGCAAGATAAGTTAAGGTTTTGTTGGAAGAAGGCATGTCTGTGTTCTGGAGGATTGCGGTGGGCGGTGAACCGTGTCCGATCTACGATTCACAGTCAGTCCTGCGTCAAATCGTAGATTATGTACCCGTCCCCTTCGGCGAAAACGGGAAAAGATTTCAACTTCTCTTTGAGGAAGGGCTGGCGGTTCAGGTCGTAAAAGTCGGTCACGAGGAACAGGTCCTTTTTTCCGGCAATTTCTGCGAACTGTTCTTCGAGGTCGCGGTTTCCACCGCGTTCGTCCGCGTAGCGCAGGTCGCCGTAGGAGGGCCACGAAGTAATGTTCCTCCAGCCCCAATAGGCGAGGCGCGCGCCATAGTCCTGCGTCAAGCCTGCCAGATTATACCCGTCCGTGCGTCGAGCGATTTCCGCCCACAGCGCGGCTTCGGGGCGATAATCCACGGCGTTGAGCTGGCTGCGGGTGTTCCATGTGACGGCGAGCAGACCGATAACAAGAAAGAAGAAAGAGGTAAGACGGGCAGGGCGGGATTGAGTCAATTGCGCCAGTTTGGCAAGGAGCGAATCCGCCAGCGGGGCGATGGACAACGCCGCCACAGGAATCAGCGGCAGGGAGTAGTAATCATGGGTGGAAATGTGATAGTTGAAGTAAAGCCCAAAGAGGGCGTACCCAGCCCAAAGTCCGAGAAGGAAGCGGCGCTTTTCCTTATCAAAGAAAAACAGACCGAGCAGGGCAGCCGTCAAGACAAATCCGCCCAACACGAGGTTGAGCATGTTCAACCAGCCGAGGTAATAGGACGGGCTGAGAAAAAGCGCGGGGATGAAACGCCCGCCAAACTGCTGACCAAGATAACCCGCCATGAAAACGCCGTAGATGAGATACCCCGCGCCCGGCAGGATGCCCAGCAGCGCCATGACGTACACCTGCGGATTCTTGAGCGCCTCTTTCACAGACCCGCGGCTGAGCGCCGCTCCCAAGCCTCCGCCAACGACGAAGAACGCCGCCGGGAATTTGACGAAAATGGCAAGCCCGCCGAAGAGCCCGGCAAGGGCGGCGAAGAACCAGGAGCATTTTGAACCGCGAAGCACGCCAAGATCGCGAAGGCTTTTTTCCTCTCCCTTGGCGTTCTCCGCGCTCTTAGCGGTAAAACAACTTGACCACTCCCGGACCGCCCATAAAAACATGACGATCAACATCGTCATGAGCGGGTCGGGTTGGAAGCTGCGGCTGGCTATGATGGCGTAAGGCAGGAAAAGATACAAGGCGGCTGCGGCAACGGCTCCATCTTCCGAGGTGAGGCGGCGCGCAAGCAGGTAAAGAAAGATTCCCCCGATCGCCCAAAACGCGGACGAATAGATGCGCGCGATCCACACTTTTTCGCCGGTGAATTGATACGTCCATGCGGCGATGCGTTCGAAGAGTTCCGGTTCCACCGAGGCGCGGAACTTCCACTGCTGGATGGCGAAGGCGCGTTCCTCCGGCGGGACGTCCGTGCGGGTTTCGTAATACATCCCGCGCGCCTTGAGCGCCGAGAGCAGCTGGCGGGTGGAATGAAACTCCAGCGGCAGGTCGGTCAGATCGTACAGGCGGATGGCGATGCCGAGGACGAAGACGATCAAAAGCGCGATTTTTCGGGCAGCCGGGGAGAAAAAGGAGGTTTTCTGGTTCATGAGGCGGAGCAATTGTAACGCAGGTTTATGAGGGGAAAATTTGGAGGGGAGGTTATAATTCGGCAAGGGTATAACACATGACAAAATTAACCATCGAAAAATTGATCAAGGAAGCAGCCGGCTTCTCAAGAGCAGAGTCCCGCCACACAGAGAAATCTTTGTACGGCGTGACCGACGGCAAGGCTGTTGGGACATACCTTGAGCACAAGTTCAAATCGCACCTGCGCGAAACATATACCTTTGAAGCGGGCAGTTCCGCCAGCGGCATTGATTTTCCCGAATTACAAGTGGACATCAAGGTCACAAGCATCACCCAGCCGCAATCGTCGTGTCCGTTTAAGTCGGCAAGACAGAAAATCTACGGTTTGGGATACTCGCTTCTGGTCTTTGTGTACGAGAAAATTGACAAAGTCTCGAACAAAACCGCCACATTGAGGATTCTTCACACAATTTTTGTCGAGTCGCACAGAACCGCCGATTTCCTGACGACAACGGGAATCCTTCGGATCTTGGAAAGCGGTGGAAACCGGGATGATGTTTCGGGGTTTATCCTTGACCGCAGGCTTACGGTGGATGAAATGGAAGCCAAAGCGATTACAGATGAAATTTTCAATGTCTCTTTTGTTCAAGGTTTTCTGACTGTCTCGCCTCCTCTTCAATGGGCGCAATATTATGACAAAGTGATTGAACAGGCAGGACAGGTAGAGGGGATTCACAAGGTTATACATTAACTCAAGTTGCCACCTTCCAATAGATTTTCCAGGTTTCCCGCCCAAAGCCCTCACCCTGCCCTCCCCCATCGGGAGAGGGGGAAGTCATCCCAGAAGATATAACCTTGTTTGGGATGAGGGAAGCCTCTTGAAACCAAGGCAGCAACTCGGGTTACATTAATAAAAGCCTGACGGACATTGGGAGCATAAAATGACCATACCAGATTACCAATCATTGATGTTGCCGCTTATAAAACTTGCCGCCGACAGGAAAGAGCATTCCTTACAAGAATCGACCCAAATCATTGCCCAGGAACTTAAACTTTCCGAGGCTGATTTGGCTGAGCTATTGCCAAGCGGCAGAAAAACACGCTTCTATGATCGTATTGGCTGGGCGGTAACTTATCTGCGCAAGGCTGGACTGTTTAGTTCGCCAGGAAGGGGAAAATTCCAGATCACGCAAAGAGGCTTAGATGTGTTGAAGAACCCGCCCGCGCGAATTAATGTCGAATTCCTTGAGCAATATGATGAATTCGTCGAGTTTCGCGCGCGGCGCGACAAAAGCAACGATGAAATACCTATCGCAGAAAAACTTGAAATTCAAACACCGGAAGAAGCCATCGAAGCCGCTTATCAAAATCTGCGGCAGACCCTCGTAGATGAAGTTCTCCAAACCGTCAAAGGCTGCTCGCCAGCCTTCTTTGAAAGATTAGTTATTGATGTGTTGGTTAAGATGGGTTACGGCGGCACCCGCAAAGATGCCGGAAAAGCCATTGGCAGAAGCGGAGACGGCGGGATTGATGGCATCATCAATGAAGACCGTCTTGGGCTGGACGTTATTTATATTCAGGCAAAGAAATGGGAAAACCCGGTAGGGCGCCCTGAAATTCAAAAATTTGCGGGCGCGCTCCAGGGGCAGCGTGCAAAAAAGGGGATTTTTATAACCACGTCAACGTTCACAAACGAAGCCAAGGAATTTGCATCGCGGATTGACAGCAAAATCACCCTCATTGACGGTGAAACTCTAAGTCAGTTAATGATTGATTACAACGTGGGTATAAATTCCATAGCCACTTATGAGCTAAAGCGAATCGACTCCGATTACTTTATCGAAGAATAGCATATCACGGCAAATCTTTCTTCGCATTCAAGGGAGATTGCCTGAGCCAAGCGGTTCGTCACACACCCTCAAAAAGCAGTTGAGACCGCAGATGTTTTGTGCTATTCTAAATCAACGGAGTCCGCCATGCTTTACAGGTATCGAGTTCCCCTCCTCCTTCTCCTCGCGCTTGCCGCTTTTGGGGCGGCGGTCTCAGCCGCAGGCTCCCTGCTCGTTTCGGGACTGGGCATTGCGGGGGCGGCGATCCTTGCATTCATCCTCTTTCGTCTCAAGCCCGCAGAGAACTCCCCGCCCAAGCCCGCTCCGCCGCAGACTGTGGAAGAGGCGCAAAAGGAATTCGACCGCTTGACAGACGGTCAATCCCGTCCGCAGTCCGCGGCGTTGAACTTCGATGTCACCGCAGACCCGCGCGCGCTCGATCATTATTTTCCAATCGTCAAGATGCTTTCCGAGCCGGAGATCGAAGCGTTTTACCGTCTGGTCCGGCAGGTGGCGGAACATCCCAACTTCGATTTGCGGCTCTTCGGCGCGGACAAAACCGACCTCACAAGTCAACTGCCGAATTCGGTGCGGCATCTCGTCGCGGGTCATCTCGCAGAGATTTACTTCTTCCGGCAGGACCTGCTCATGCGCTTCCTGCACACCCCGCGTCATTTTCAACTCTACACCACGCCCGAAGCCTTTCAGCAGGACGGCGGCGTATCGGGCGGGTGTTACAACCCGAAACGCAAAAGCATCCAACTCGTCCTGTCGCGCCTGTTCGAGGGCTTCAACGGCGCAGCGCCCGGCGTGTGTCCGTTCCTGCACGAGTTTGGGCACATGCTCGATCACTTCGACGCAGGTTCCGGGTCCATGGGAAGAGGCGGGGGATTGTATCCGGGGTTGAGATTGAGCGACCGGAAGTGGTTCAATCCGCGCGCGAGGGAGTTGTTCATCAAAGGCAAGCGCATCGAACTGGACCGGTATCTGGTCCGCCAGACCGGAGATGTATCCCAGCCGATGCCGATCGGACATCCCTACGTCTTTCAAAACGACGGGGAATTTGCAGCAGGCTACCTGGAAATGTTCTTCCGCAACCCGCATTACTTCGCCGGGCAGAACCCCGACCTGTTCGAGGCGTACCACGAACTTTTCGGGTACGATCCGCGCGGCGCCTGGGCAGAGGACTTCCCCCATTACGTCCACGCCAACCGAAGTTACTACCAGAGCGGACAAACCCCGCCCAAGACCGGGCTGACCATTCCCGAACATTGACCGGAGCGGCTTATGAAACAGGACGAGTTTGTCATCTTCGCCGAGTTGGATAGGGAGAAATTCGAGGACATCCTCGAAAGGCTGATGAAATTCTTTCAAATGGTGCAGTTCGGCAGGCAGGGCGACGACTGGATTTGGGTGCACTTCACCGACGGCAAGGTGGATATTGACTCGTTCACATCCCAAGCCCTGCAAGTCAAAGGCAGGCGCGCCCAGCAAAAATCCGCCAGGGAAATCCTCGATTGCCTGGAAAAGGAATGGATCATCAAAAAGTTCAATCCCCCGCAGGCAGACTCAACCCGATAGGTTCCTTTTTCGCCGCTGCAAGACCGCTTCGCGCAACTTCCCCAACCCCAGCAAATTCAAAAGACTCGAAACGAGAATATTCATCCGCGCCAGGGCGGCGGGCGGATGAATGAACAGCGCGCGCATCCATGCGGCAAGCGCCCCGGCGGGCAAACCGCCGTCGAGCAGGTAGCGCGCATCCACACGGTGAGCGGACGCGCGGGCGCGGCGGCTTATCTTTGCAAGCGTGGACGCAAGATGTTCATCTTGCGCTGCAGTTTCCAGGATACGGAAGGCTTCGCGCCCAAACTCGGCGGCTTTGGCGCGGTTCTTTGCCTCGGCATGGTAACGCGCCGCAGACCAGGTTTGATCCACGTGCAAAATGCGTCCGTGCCGGGCGATTTGAATCCACAAGAGGTGGTCGAGCAGATAATGGAAAGCGGGGTTGAGTCCGCTTGTCTTTTGCAGGGCGGTACGGCGCATGAAAACCGCAGGCTGACCGATGATCTGAAAACACAGCAGGTCTTCGAGGGTCAACTGCCTGTAGGTCAGGGTGTTGAAGGTTTTGCCGTTTTCGTCCACAGCGAGCATGTTTCCGTAAACCAAAACCACATCGGGGTTTTCCTCGAACACTTTCACCGCCGCGCGGACCGTTCCGGGCAGGTAGTAATCATCCGAATTGAGCCAGGCAATGATTTCGCCCGACGCGCGTGCAAATCCCTTGTTGATGGCATCCGCCTGCCCGTTATCCTTCGCCGATTCCCAAAAATCTATTTTTCTCCCCGGCGGCAAGCCGCCCGATTCCACAACATATTTTTTGATGATCTCCACGCTCTCATCGGTGGATGCGCCGTCCATGACGAGGTATTCGATGCGGGGGTAATCCTGACTCAGAACGGAGAGAATCGTCTGCTCAAGATATTTGGCTTGGTTGTAGGAGGGGGTAATGATGGAAACGAGGGTCATAGTAAGATCGTCACGCTGAAAACGTGACCTACGGGGTCAGGTCGTAAAGGGTATATCCCTCGCCTTCGACAGCAATCGGATACGTATCCAGAATCCTTTTCAGGCCGGGCTGCTTATCCAATTGACCAAAGGCAGTCACGAGGAAGTAATCCATGCCTGCCGTCAGGTCGGCGAAATCCTCGGCGTTGTTCTTATCCGGGTTGCGGGTTTCGCTCAAGCCGGTGGCGAGGGGCCACAGTTCCACCCGCCGCCAGCCGTACATCATCAGCCGGTAGCCGTAATCCTGCGTCAGCGCAATGACCTTTGCATCCGCCGGGATGGCTTCGCCCACTTCGCTCCAGAAGGCGGGTTCGTGGCGGAAATCTTCGGCAATGAGAACGGAGCGCGCCGCATAAGCCTGATACCCGATGACGGCAATCACCAACGCGATGAAGCCCACCTGTCCCCACGAAGGGGCGCGTCCGACTCCGCCGATGCCTGCTGCATATTCTGTGAGCGGGTTCAACGCCACAGCCAGCCCAAGCGCGATCAGCGGGATGAGTTGAATGTGGTAGTAACTGTGCGTGTACATCTGGAACGGCAGCGTCAAGCCGTAAAGCACGTAACCGATCCACAAGCCGACCAACAGCCAGCGCATCCGCGCGGGAGCGATGAGCGCGCCTGCAATGCTGAGGAAGAGGACGGTCAAGCCGAACAGCACGCCGAGGAACGCCAGCCATTTGGTGTAGAAGTCGGCGCTGGTGATGAGTTTCATCAACGCCAGCGACCAGGCGAAGAAATATTCGGTGGAACGTCCCTGGTTGAGGAAGACGTAATAAAGCAGGGCAGGCACGACCATGATGAACGCCATCGCCCAGACCTGTTTGGATTTCCAGAAATCCCTGCCAAGCGTGAAGAGTACCACCGCAATTGCGGCGGCTCCCGCCATGAACGCGATGACGATCTTGACAAAGGCTGCAAAGCCGAGGAAGGCGGCGGCGAGAAGCGCCCATTTCCAGGCTTCCCTCATCCCCCGCCCTTCTCCCTTTGGGAGAAGGGCGTTTTCAGACCAACGATAGAGGAAATAGATACCAAAGACAAACGCGGAGGTCATCAATGGGTCGGGTTGGAAGGAACGGCTGGCTTGAACCGAAAATGGCAGGACAAAATAATACGCCAGCGCGATCAACGCCGCCCAGGGAGATGCGGCGCGGCGCATCAGGTCGAAGAGGGCTGCGCCCGCCGCAAGCCAGAACAGGGTATTCCACACGCGGGCAGCGGCGATGTTCTCCCCGCCGGCGAGGAAATAGGAATAACCGACCAGCGTTTCGATGACAGGCGGTTCGTACTTCCCAACGGAATTGGCGAATGAAGCGGCGAGTTGGCGCTCTTCCTCCGTTGCGGAGGGCAGGGCGTTGTAATAGATCTCGCGCGCCACCAGCGAGTTGCGCAACTGACGCGAGGAATGAAAGTCGAGGGGCGGGTCGGTCAGGTCGAGGAGCCGGAGGAATCCGCCCAGGGCGAGGAGAAGGATGAGGACGAGGGACCAGGCTGAAGGTCGGGGGAGAGGCGCGGAATTCATCGAGTCAAAAGTCAAAGGTCGAAGGGCAAAAGTCGAAGGTTGAAGGTCGGGCTAGAAAAGTGAATTGTAGTCTACCTTGGGGAAGACGGTCAGTTTGCCGCCGATGGTCGCATCGAGGATTTCGCGGCCCGCTTTGCGGTAGGCTTCGCGCGCCAGGATGTAACCGACTTCGGAGGTGTCGAGGTCGGGCAGCTGCCATTTGACGCCCTTGCCGAAATAATTGGGCATGAAATGATTGGGATCGTCGCCCTGTGAAACGACAGTCTTGTTCGCATCGCCCTTGGACGTGAAGTTGTGATCCACGCCGATGAGGATGACCTGCCCGATGCCCATGTGAAAAGCAAGCTGCAGCGCAAGGTTCGTGACGGTGGCGCCCTCCCACACGCGCCCGCGGACATCGGCGGCGAAACGGGGACCCGTGTAGGTGGTGTAAACAAAGGTGGGCAATTGGGCAATCGGCAATTGGGGATTGTAATGACGGCGGGAACGCCAGGCGATGAACTGCGGGACTCGAAGCGCGAGAAAGTCGCTGACGAACTGCTCGACGACAAGGTCGTTGGTGACGCAGAGATAGGTGGTGGTAAAGCCGAGTTCCGGGAAGAGAAGATAGATGCGGTTCAAGCCGAAGGTAATCTCGTTTTTGAGTTTGCCGAGATCGGTCTGTTTTAGCGAAGGTCCATTGCCGATGATGAAGGCGCGTTTGCCCTTGTGAATGTCTTTCAGCGCGGCGAGACGGCGGATGCTCTCGCGCCGCCAGGGATGAAAACAGGCGGCGGGAAGTTCAGGGATGCGGCGGAAGCCGTCGTAGGTATCGCGCGCAAATTGCCAGAGCGGCTGCGGGATGATGCGCTTGAAGGTTTGTTTCATAATCTATATCGGTCCATTGAATCCGCTGACGAGACGGCGGCTCGAGCAGCGTTCATGCTTCCTTGTAGTAAAACGATTTGAGGGGGATGAGATTGGCAAAGATGATCAGGTTGATCGCCAGCGAAACGACATCGAGAATATCCGGCAGTCCAAGCGCCAGCATGAGCGTGTTCGCGCCCGTGATGACGAGCGCAGCGGTGAACACCCATTTTTCCCGGTCGTCAATGATGCGCGCGGCGGCGACCAACGCCAGGATGTTGATGAAAAAGAAGAACCCCACCAGCGCGGCGGTGATTGTGTTCGAGTCGGCGAGCATTTTGGAGATAAAAATCGCGCCGTTGACCAGCCACACGACCGCGTTCAAATAGAACAGAAAACGCGCCGTCCTTCTGCGCTTTTCCTGGATGAGTTGGGAGCGTTTGCGCGGAACTTTCATTCGGTGCTCAGTCTCGCAGTCGCGCCGCCGTCCACGATCATGGCTTGACCGGTCATGAACGACGACTGTTCATCATCGGCGAGGAAGTAGATGGCATGAGCGATCTCTTCGGGTCTGCCCACGCGCCCGTTGACGGTCTTCCGCGCGAGGTTGTCGAGCCGCTCCTGCATGTCGCCGTGACCGACGTGCCCGCGCCCAAGACCGGCTCTCAGCATGGGCGTATCCACCGCGCCGGGCAGAATGGCGTTGACGCGGATGTTATCCGGCGCGAATTCGATTGCCATGGCGCGGGTGAGGGCGAGCAGCCCGCCCTTCGAGGCGGCGTAGGCGGCAATGTTGGCGGAGGTCTGCACGGCATGGACGGAGGAAACGTTCACAATCGCGCCGCCATTCCCGGCTTTGAGAAGCGGATACGCCAGTTTGACGCCCAGGAAAACCGAGCGCAGGTTCGCCGCCATGACCGCATCCCACTCCTCGACGGTGGTTTGCACGAGCGGTTTGGCGACCTGCAATGCGGCGTTGTTGACCAGCGCATCGAGCGAGCCGGTGAAGGCTTTGGCTTGCTCGAAGATGGATTCCATATCTTCGGGACGGGCGATGTCGGACTGGATGAAGAGTCCGTTTTGCGGGAAGCCCCTGCCCCCTTCGATTTCAGCCAGGGGTTTTCTATCCACGCCGATGACGCGCCAGCCTTTTTGGGAAAAGAGGGCAACCGTGGCGCGGCCGATCCCGCCCGCTGCGCCGGTGATGAGAACTGTTTTGGTCATGGGTTAATTTTACGTCGAAACCCGGATTGGATCCTGCTTGACTTCCAATAATTCGTCTCCATTTTTTACGCCTCTCTTCCGTAATTTTTCTCTGCGCCGGAGATGGCACAGGGATTTCCTCGCAACTCGCCGCCGGGGATGGGCGGCTTTGAGCCTGATCTTGCGCTGTAACGGCAAAGTCCGTGCACAAAAATCAATCCGAGTTAATCCTGAAGATAATACATTCATCAATCGTGTTCTCGATCCGGTAATTTCGCTCAACGAACTCGAAAATCTCATCCAGCCGCGGCGGGAGGTACATCTTGCGCTTCAACCCCGGCGTGGAAAACTGCTCCTCGCGCGTCACCGGGTCCAGCGAAGGGATGGCATCCACCGAGCGGGCGCAATCGAGAATCAGTTCCGGCGGATTCGTCGTCAGGTCCTCGATGTAGCGGGCTTCGATCTCCGGGGTCAGCGAGCCTTCCAGAAAAAGCGGATAGTACAAATACTTCACCGGCGAGGTCCGCCCTGCCATGAAACTGACGCCCATTTCGGGATACCACGTCAGCACGAGGTCGCCGGGCTGGGTGTTGTCGCGGATGTAGGCGGAGACCGGGTCAACGTACGCCGCGCCGCCGCTGCGGAACGTCCCGGCATATCGTGTCCATGAAGCGGGGGAAATCGAAATCAACAGGACGATGAGCGCAAGCGAGGCGGCGGCGCTGAATCCGTCGCTCCAGCCTTCCAGCGGCGGGACTTTGAACGCCGCCTGCCATGCCTCCGCAAAGAGGAATGCGGAATAGACCGCCGCCGCCAGGGTCCAACTGATGTAGTAATGCGTGAAATTCCTGCCGGAGAGGTTGCTCAACAGGATTTCCATCGGAAACCAGAGCAGGAGGAACACTTCAAAAACGGATACTTTCCTCTGCACAAAACTGGCCAGCACGCGGAAGCCAAGCACGAACCAGGCTGCCAGCGTGAACCAGCCGTACCAGTCCATGCCGTAGCGGCCGAAACCGCCGAAGATATCCAGCCATTCCCTGTCTTTTGCAGCAGAGTAGGAAAAGTTGAAGAGGATGGAGGCGTAAATCATCTCGCCCGCGCTCCCAAGCGCGGCAAAGTAAATCGTCCACAAAAGAAGCGGGAGGGCGAATCCCGCCGCCAGGCTGACGAGAATCCGCATCGCCTCGCGGAAGTTGCGGTGAAATCCGTAAAACGCAAGGTTGCAAAGCGCGATCGCAAAAAAGCCGCCGATGTTGTTGGCGCGGAAGGTGAAACTCAAGCCGAACAGCGCGCCCACCCAAAGATACTTCCAATAGTTTCGCTCCACATCCACCATCGAAAGGAAGAGCGCCAGTCCCGCCGCGTTGAAGAGAAGCGCATATTCTTCGGTGTAATTTCCGTACCCCAACACCGCGCGCAAACCAAGCCCCGCAAGCAGCGAACCGAACAGCGCTGCGCCAACGCCCCAGCGCTTCGATAAAGAGTTATACAAAAGAATCAACGTCCCGAAGATGCAGACGAACTCGACGAACCACACCCCCCAGCGCGAACCACCGCCCAGCAGCAGCCCCAGCGCGTTGATGTAGAAAATCCCCGGTCCTTTGGAATCCCAAAAATCCCGATACGGAAGTTTCCCTTCCAAAATCTGCCCGCCCGCATACAGGAAAAAACCGCCGTCGCGGGCGGGCTTGTCGAAGTGCGGATTGGCAAGGTCGAGCGCGAGCGCCGTCAGCAGGAAGAGGAACACATAAGGCAGCGCGAGGCGGATCTTCGTCATCGTTTCCTCATCTGCATTCCCAAACCTTCGATCAAATTCCTGATGGTGTTCCAATGCACCCGCTCCCACGCCGCCGGACTGGAATTGGAGTTGTGCGGCGCAAGCAGGACGTTATCCATCTTCAACAGCGGACTATCGCCCGGGAGCGGCTCGAACTCGAAGACATCCAGCGCCGCGCCTCCCACCTGACCCGAAGCCAGCGCCGCGACCAAAGCCTTTTCCTCCACGATGGGCCCGCGCGCGGTATTGATGAGGATCGCAGCGGGCTTCATCAGCGCAAGCGTATCGGCGTTGATCAAGTGATACGAGGTCGGGTTCAAATCGCAATTGACGGAGACGAAATCGGAGTTGGAGAGCAGAGATTGGAGATTGGTCATTTCGATTCCAGTTTCGCTGACGAAGACATGGTCAATGTCAACGATATCCGTGCCATAGACCTTCATCCCAAAAGCGCGCGCGCGGCGCGTCACCGCCTTGCCGATGCTGCCCACGCCAATGACTCCCAGCGTGCACTCGCTCAGCGCCCTGCCGGGAATTTTTTGCCACCTGCCGCTTTTCATCTCCCTGTCCATCCACGGACCGCGCCGGGCGAAGGCGAGCATGTAGCCCAGCACTGTGTCCGCGACGGGGGTGGTAAACGCATTCGGCGTGCGCCCAAGTTTCACCCCAAATCGGGAGCAGGCTTCGGCGTCAATCGAATCCACTCCTGTTCCCCACTTGGAGATGACCTTCAAACGCGGCGCGCAGGCTTCGATCACCCGCGCGGTATAACGGTCGTCGCCGCAAATCGTCCCATCGAATTGACCGGCGTATTTCAGCAAATCCTCCTCCTCCATCCTCTCCCGCACATCGGGGACGATCAGGTCAATGCCGTATTCCGCCAGCACGGGGCGGAAGCGGTCGAGAAAGGGGATCATGTAAGGGGCGGTCATCAAAACAGTGGGCATGGTTTACTCGCAAATCTTTTTTGTAATGAAATCATTCACTTCGGTTGAAAGTGTTTCGTTCCCGGCGAGATACTTCATACTGTTGCAAACCTGCAATCGCAAATATTTATCGAGAACGATCAGTTTGGTCATCCCGCGGATTTCCTCCACATTCCCCTGCACCGCGTACGCCTGCATGAACGGAATCCACTCAATCGGGTCGTTGGGGTAATACCCTTTCTCCAACGCTTCATCGAGCAAAATCGGGATCGCATCCCAATCGCCGCGCTGACGGGCAAGGTCTGCCTGCTGATAATAATAGCACCAGCCGCGTTCCGGCTCTTTTCCAAACACTCGTTCGGGGACGTCAGGCGCTCCGCCTTCAGTCACGACTGAATCCAATTTCGAGTACGGCGCAACCATCACGATCCGCCCGTCATCGAACGAATTCAACTCCGGCGCATCCCCGTTGATGAACCGCACGCAGCTATTGGGGCTCGATTGAACCATCACCAGCACATTGCCGAAATCGCGCTCCAGGTAATTTCCGCGCCGCAGCGGAGTCTCCACCCCGCCGTTCGTGGTAACCTGCGTGACGGTATTCCCATCCAACACGGCGGCGGGCAGTTTGATCACCACCGGGCTGCCGCTTTGCTTTTCCGGGTAATAAATGAAATTCGCCGGACCCCAAATAAAATAATCCTCCGCCAGCGGGCTGTTCGGGTACAGCGCCAGCAGCGTTACGCCTTCCTTGATATGAGGCGCGCGCCATGCCACCTGCCACCAGAAGTTGCGCGTCGCCCGCGTCTCATCTGCATAGCGGATCGTATTGCCATAATGCGTCAATACCGCGATGGCAGCCAGCACACCCATCACAGTCCTTTGCACGCCGCGTCGTGAAATATTTTCGACAAGAAGCGCCAGCAGCATCACCGCACCCGCCGAAGCGATCAACGTGTAACGTGAATAATCCGGCAGAGTGACATGGCGATTGACAAGGATGACGGGAATCAGCCCGCCCGCGATGGTGAGGAAACTGACGAACAAAGTCTCGCGCATCGTACTCGACGTCGAGCCTGATTCGGTTCCTCCAGCCTCTGCCCCCGCCCGGCGGATTCCGTAGAGCAGAGCCGCCGCCGCCAGCGCCGCCCAGCCCATTGCCGCCGCCATGTCCTTCAACCGCATGGGAAATGCCAGTTGATACACGGGCAAATTCCAAGCCGCCAGCGTGACCGTGAAGAAATCCTGAACGAGATAATTGAGCCACCACAAAGCGATCAACGGGTCGGTGAAAACCTGCGAGACCTGCAAGCCTACATCCGTCGCCCTGCGCTCGGACTCGAAGAAGAACAATCGCCAGGCCAAAAATCCCGCCGCGACAAGCAGGAACGGCAAACTTGTGGAGATAGTTTTCGCTGCCTTCCGACGGAAGGCTTCGCCCTGCGCGCGCCACATCAAAACCATGATGGCGGCAAAGCGGAAGGCTTCGACCCCGATGAAATATTCCATCTGGCTCAGGCAGCCCCAGCCCGCAAGGATGGAGCCTGCAATCAGCAGAATTTTTTGAGTGCGTCCAGCCGCCAGTATGGATTTGACCGTCAACGCCACAGAAAGCATGGCAAGGAACAAGCCGAGGATGTGCGATTGATAGTCAATGGCATTGGGCATGGAGAGAAAGCCGGGATAGATCGCAAACAGCAATCCCACCGCCAGCGCAAAGAAATTGCGGCGTTCTCCCCACATCATGCGCGCCGTCCAAAAGAGGAACACACCGCCAAAGACGCGGAACAGGAACGCGCTCAGGTGGTACCAAAGCGGGTTGAACCCGAACAGCGAGAACAAGGGAATCATCGCCAGCGCGCGCCCGGGGCGGTCAATGCCGAAGATTTCGTGAAAGAAACCGGGATCCTTGACCTGCATGTCGTACATCAGATACCAGTCGTCGTTGAGATAGCCGAGGTCTTTGACCAGCGGCAGATAGGCGATTCCCGCAATGACGAATATCAGCAGGACGCCAAACCAGAACGAACCGGGTTTTTGTTTAAGGGTTTGCATAATAGATCTATGTCGTTGCGAGGGCGAAGCCCGAAGCAACCTCTACCTTTACAAAGAGATTGCTTCGTCGTCGTGGTGCGATTCGCGCCACTCTTCCTCGCAAGGACATCAAACTCTCTTCTTCATCAAAAAATCCGCGATCTCGAAATCCAGTTCTTCGTCAATATCCCAGGCTTCGTCGGCGGGAATCTCGAACATCAGCGGCTTGTCGCCGATGCGGTGTTTCTTGCGTTCCAAATTCTCGCGTGTGAAAATGTAGATGCAGGAATTTTCCTCGTACACGGGCGGCAAATCCTGGGTCTGAATCAATTCCAGCGGGTTGTGGTTGATGGCGCGCCCGTCTTGAAAATACAAGCGGGTTTGGAGGCGGGTGACGGAGAAGAGAGAATCGTAATGGGGGTAATTGGTAATTAGGGATTGAATCGCGCGTGAAATCGTTTCAGGTTTGAGCAGCGGGTTGGTGGAATGGGTCTGCAAATAAAAATCCGCCTGCACCTGCGCCGTGTCGTAGAGCAGGATGTCGTTCATGGGGATGTCGTCGGCGCGGAGATGCTCGGGACGGCGGATCAACTTCACGTCTGGAAAGAGGCGGCGCACGCCATCCATCACCGGCTCGGAGTCGGTATCCACGATCACCGCCTCGATTTCAGGCACGGATTCCAGCGTTTCCAAAATGTGTTGAAAGAGGGGTTTGCCCGCGAGGGGACGATAATTTTTCCCCGGCACGCGCTGGCTGTGATGTCGCATGGGGACAAGGGCGGCAAGTTTCATTTTAGGCTCTTGGCGGCGTCCTCGCCGCCGAGACGGCGGCGAGAGCGATTCTATATATTTTATCTTACAGTACGCGGGACATTTGCCACTGCGAAAGCGACTCTCGTTCCATGCCGACATGCTCGAAGATGAAGCCCATTTCTTCGGGATAGATGGGCGAGACATGCCAGACCTTGTTCGGGAATTTTGCGAAGAGCGCGCGCAGCAGGATGGTGCTCAAGCCTGCCCCGCGCGAGCGAGCCTTGACCAACACCGACGAGATGGAGATGTCGGTCGCTTCGGGGTTGCTGATGAGGCAGTAGGCGTCGTTGAGACGGAAGGCGCGCGAGGGCGGCGTGTGCTGCATGATGGTCGTGCCGGAGAGCTGCCAGGGCAGGTCTTTCATGCCGTGATAGGTGACTTGCCGCGCCAGGTCGCGGATGTCAATTTCTTCGAGTTGTTCATCCGACTCGATTTGCGGGTTTTCGAGTTTGTACCCCACCAGCCTGCGGACTTTGGTGAAGCCGACCTTTTCATACAACTTCACGCCCGCTGTGTTCTGCTCGATGACTTCCAGCACCATTTCTTTTTCGCCGCGCGCTTTGGCTTCTTCGATCAGGCTTTGCATTGCCCAGGTTCCCACACCGCCGCTGCGGGCGTTGGATGTGATGCCCATCGCGGCGAGGCGGCTCACCCAGCCGCGGCGGGCAATGAGCGCCAGCCCAACGGGTTCGTCATCTTTCATCAAAACGCGGCTGGCGGTCAGGTCCACGCCGTCGCGGCGGAGCATGGTGTGCATT
>QMIW01000014.1 GCA_024434165.1 Chloroflexota bacterium
GCCTTGGTTTCAAGCGGCTTCCCTCACCCCAAACAAGGTTATATATTCTGGGATGACTTCCCCCTCTCCCGATGGGAGAGGGCAGGGTGAGGGCTTTGGACGGGGAACCTAGAAAATCTATTGGAAGGTAGCAACTTGAGTTAAAATCTATTTCGACCGACCACTTAGTAACTAACTTATCCGCGCAGAGGCTTCATGCTGTTCTGCAAAGGCGAGATGAATCTCACGGTACTGCGTACGGTGAATTAGTAATAATCCCCAATCATCCGTCGAACCGCCCTTGCGTTGTCCATTTCAAGCGCGCGGCGCGCTAATTCCTGTGCATCTGCCAGCGACCAATTTCTCACAACCTGTTTTGCCGAGGGAATCTGGCGCGGCGACATGCTAAGTTCGTCCACGCCCAAGCCCAGCAGGATGGGAATTGCTTGGGAGTCGCCCGCCATTTCACCGCACACTCCCACCCAAATGCCCGCCCGGTGAGCCGCCAGGACAACTTGTTGAATTTCCTTAAGCACTGCTGGGTGGCAGGGATCGTTCAAATGCGACACGCGTTTGTTGCCGCGTTCCGCCGCGAGTGTGTAT
Source organism: Chloroflexota bacterium (assembly GCA_024434165.1). GTDB lineage: Bacteria > Chloroflexota > Anaerolineae > Anaerolineales > Villigracilaceae > Villigracilis. The sequence goes on from QMIW01000014.1 coordinate 583, forward strand.
TGCGTCAGGTCGTTGGTGCCGATGCTGAAAAAATTCACTTCGCGGGCAAAGCGTTCTGCCAACAATGCCACGGAGGGAATCTCGACCATGATGCCGATCTGGACGTTCTCCGCCATTTCCCTTCCCGCGCTGCGCAATTCCATCTGCGCTTCGGCAAGCAGACCTTTTGCCTTGATGACCTCTTCGAGCGAGGCGATCATGGGGAACATGATGCGCAAGTCGTGACCCGCGCCCGCACGCAGCAAGGCGCGCAGCTGCACTTTGAAATCATCGGGGTGATCCAATGAGATGCGGATGGCGCGGTAGCCCAAAAACGGATTGGCTTCATGCCCAAAATCGAGATACGGAACTTCCTTGTCGCCCCCAACATCCAGCGTGCGGACGACGACCGGGCGGCTTCCCATCAAGTCCAGGATGGTTCGATGGGCGGAATATTGCGTCTGCTCATCCGGCGGCTGGCTGCGGTTGAGAAAGAGGAACTCCGTCCGCAGCAAGCCGATTCCCTCTGCGCCGTGTTGAAGGGCGAGACGGGCATCTTCCACGCTGCCCACGTTTGCAGCGATCTCTATGCGATGACCGTCGCGAGTGAGGGAGGGCTGGGCTGCCAGTTCATGCTCGCGCTGGCGCTTTTCGCCGTCCGCGAGGATGCGCTGCCCGAAATCAGCGACCAGGTCCGGGGTCGGGTTTGAGGCGAGTGCGCCGGTGTTTCCATCCACGAGCAGCAGAGTCTCATCCGGTATATCCAAAACCGCATCGCCCAATCCAACGATGGCGGGAATGCCCAACGCTTTGGCAAGGATGGCAGTGTGGGAAGTGGGTCCGCCCTCGGCGGTGCAAAACGCGAGGACCTTCGATTTATCCAGCACGGCGGTTTGAGAAGGCGCGAGATCGCGCGCGAGGATGATGCTTTGTTTGGTGAGCGCCGGCGCTGCCTGCACACCCGTGAGAATCTCAAGCACGCGCCGCCCCACATCGCGCACATCGGCGCTGCGGGCGCGCAGCGTTTCATCCGGCATGGCTTCGAGTTGACTCGCAAAATATTCGCAGGCGTCGTGCCATGCCTGTTCTGCATTCATGCCCGAATCAATTGCGCCTTCGGCTTTTTGAACCAGAACGGCATCCTCCAGAAACATGGCTTGCGCTTCAAAGAGCGACGCTTCGGCTTCACCAATCTGTTTTGCAACCTGATTGGCAAGTTCGCGCAATTGCATTGCGGCATTTTGACGAGCGCCGCCCAGCCGCGTTTTTTCCGCCTGCGAATCGGCAGGAACGAATTTTGGAATTTGCAGAGGGCGCTGGTCCCAGCGCAATGCCGGTCCCTTGGCGAGACCAGGCGCGGCTGGGATGCCTTTCAACTCAACCGTCATCTAAAATTTCCCCGCAAAATCGGATTCGATCAACTCGCGCAGGGTTTGGATGGCTTGCATTTCGTCTTCACCTTCCGCGCTCAGTTCGATCTCGTGATTCTTTTCCACGCCCAATGTAAGCACGCTCAGGATGCTCTTCGCATCCACGTCTGCCGAGTCTTGCGTTGCGTTGCGAACTGTAAGTTTGCACTTAAATTGCGCCGCCATCTTGACAAACTCCGCCGCTGGTCGGGCGTGCAAGCCGACTTCGTTGATAATCTTCAATCGGATGTTCTGCATTTCGTCCCTTTCAAGCCAGCGTTTTGTGAATGAGCGCGAGCGCCTCGGCGGAATCTTTTGCCTGCGCCAGGTCTTCGAGCAAACTGCCCGTTTGAATCAATTTGACCAGTTGCCCGATCATCTCCACCTGTTTTTCGCGTTCCTTGACCGCAAGCAGAAAGATCAAACGCGCATCGAGCAATGTCGAGCCGTCTGTGCCCATTTGGGCAAAACGAACGGGCGCGTTCAACACACCGATGCAAACCGCCGATTTATTTACGTGATCCGGGTCGGCGTGGGGGATGGCGACCGCCAGCGGCTGGGTGGGCAGACCCGTCGGGAACGTCTGCTCCCGCTTCCAAACATCTTCCGCAAAACCGGGTACGACGTGCCCCGTCTCCACCAGCGCCGCCGTCAATGCCTGGATCGCCTCCTGTGCGTCCTTCACATTCACATTGACTAAAATATGTTCCGTCCTGAGCAAATCCATCAAAGTACTTTGCATTCCATTTCCAATCAAGCCGCCGCGCGCAGGGCAGCCATATTTTCAGTGATTTTGCCTTCCTTGAAAACCGCCCGACCCACAACGACGATATCCGCTCCGGCTTTCTGGATTTGGGATATGTTTTCCGCCGTAACGCCGCCATCCACGACCCATTCGCATCTTGCCTGACCCGCAGCCTGTTTGCCCTCCCGGACCTTTTCCAACACTTCGGGCAGGAACGGGCAATCGGGCATTTCGGGTTCGGTCGTCAGCACAACGATAAACGAAAGATACTGCGAGAGATAACTCAAATCCGGGATGGGTGTGGCAGGGTTAAACGCCAGCCCAGCCTGTGCGCCCAGCGAGACGATTTGCCGCAACACGCGGCGCGGGTAGGGACAGGCTTCGTAATGCACCGAGATGCGATTCGCTCCGTATGCTGCCAGCTCGGGCAGAATCCATTCCGGGTTGACCATCATCAGATGAACGTCGAACGGCAGGCGGGTGAGCGGGCGCAGGTCTGCAATGATTTTTGTCCCCAAGGTCATGACGGGCGTGAACGACCCGTCCTCCACGTCGAAGTGAATGGAATCCGCACGCGCGGCTTCGAGGTCCGCGATGACCCGGCTGAGATGAGGCATGGGAGCAGAAGCAAGCGAGGGGGCGATGCGAAGCGGCATGGGTCAGGAACGCCTCAGTTCCTTGACCTTGTTCATCAAGGTCCGAACCCGCTGAAGGTCAATCGCATTCCAGGTGTTGCCATCCTGTTTGAAGGTGGTGCCGATCACGGCTCCATCCGCCACCCGCAATTGTTCCTCCACGTTATCCAGCCTCACTCCCGTGTTGGCAAAGACAGGCGTATCCGGCACCACGTCTTTGACCAGTTTCAGGGTCTGGGCGGATGTTTCGGAGCCCGCCGTCAATCCCGATACGCACAGCGCATCCGGTCGGTCGTTGAAGACGGTGGAGCGTGCGATGTCTGTGATCTGACGATTGCCAAGGTACGCAGCCGCTTCCGGCACGATGTTGAAGAACAGGCGGACGTGCTGCGCGCCAATGGCGTGTTGGTGGCGAATCACTTCGCCGGCGTTCGTGTTCCACAAACCGAAGTCGCTCGCATACACGCCGGTAAAAATCTCGCGCACAAACTGGGCGCCCGTCGCCATCGCCAAATCAATCGAGGCACGCGGGTCCCACAAAACGTTCACTCCATAGGGAATCTTGATCTCCCGTTTGAGTTCACCGATCACCGAAGCCATGCACGTAACGGTGATTGTCTCCACTTTTGTCAGATAGGGCAGGCTGAATTCATTCGAAAAGAGGATGGCGTCCACGCCCCCTTCCTGCAAGGCGAGCATATCGGCGTGTGCCTGCTCGTACACCCATGCCATGCCTTTGACGGCGTCGTACTGCGGGTCGCCCGGCATGGCTTGCATGTGACACATGCCGATGACGGGTTTTTCAACCCCAAAAAGTTCCTTTACCCAGGTTTGCATAGAACCTCTTTTATGATGTTTACCCCCGACTCAAATCCAATTCGGGAGTGAAGGATCGGGCTGCGGCATCCACAAGCTGGATCATTTGAACCATGTCCGTCTCGTGGCACATTTGAATGGATGCGTGACTGTAACGATGTGGAATGGACAGCCCGGCGATCACATAGCCTTTATCGTCCAGATACAACTGGAATGCCGGGTCGGTGATCACACCCACGATGACTTCGCGCTGCAAGGGGATGTTTTCCTGTTTGGCAATCCCTTCGATAAACCGGCGCAGTTTCGGCGAGGAGAACAACCCGCCCAGTGTGCCGCGCCCGTGAAAATCCATCATCTTGATCGCCGGTCCCTTGCGCATCGCCACCGGGTGCAGGGGCTTGTCAATCGGCGTGTCGGCGGCAATCGTAATATCCAGCGAGAGGATCGCATGAGGCTTGGTGGCAGTGACCGTCGGCAGAGAGCCGCGGATGCTGAACTCCTCCAACACCGTGAAGGAGAAGATGATCGTGCAGGGCGGTCTTTGCGCGGCGAACGATTTCAACGCCTCCAAAAGGATGAAAACGCTGGCGCGGTTATCCAGCGCCTTGGAACAGATCATCCCGTCGCCGAAGCGGTGATAGTTGGGATGATACGTCACCGGGTCGCCCACCTGAATCCCAGCCTGTTCCACCGCCTCACGGCTGGTCAGCCCGATGTCAATGAACATATCATGCACAGCGGGGACCTTGAACTTCTCGTCGGATGATGTGATGTGGTGGGATTTCGTCCCGACATAGCCGGGGATCAGCCGGTTGTCGTCTGTCAGCACGTCCATCCGCTGCCCCAGCAGGGATTTTTCCGGTACGCCGCCCACGCGCTCGATGCGCAGGAAGCCATCCTCGGTAATGTATCTGACGATCAACCCCAGTTCATCCATGTGTGCCTGTAACATCAGGCGATGATTGGGATGTTTCGCACCTTTCAAAATCCCCACCACGTTGCCGAGGTTATCCACGCTTACTTCATCCACCAGCGGACGAATCGTGTCGCGGATATACGCCGTCATTGCGTCTTCGCGCCCGGAGACGGCATGGATAGCGCACAGCCGTTCGAGCAAACTCCAGTCATATTGGTTCATGAGAACTCTCGAATCTCTTCTAAAAAACAATCGTATAAAGCCGAATGGAGAAGGGAGTTGCATCCCTTCTCCATTGAAACGAACGGTTACGGCTAGCCTCCAAACAACCCGCTGATGGTTGTAAGGATCCAGGCGATCCAGTTCCCGCCGGAGAGACCGGTAATCTGAACCGCGCCTTCCGGGATGGCATAGCCAATGTCCGAGGCGATCTGGGTCAGCAGCGGAGCGAACGCGCTGGAGATGTACAGCACCATGACCATGATGATGGTGCCGTACAGGATCGAGCGGAAGAAGTTTCCTCGGGTCAAAGGCGGAACCATGCAGATGAAGAAGGCGGTCGCAGCCAGGTCGGCGGCGGGCAGGGTGTTGTTACCCGGCAGGATGGCGGCGAGAAGCAGCGTAATCGGGATGAGCAGGATACCGGCGGCAATGGTGATCGGATGTCCGATCAGGATGGCGGAATCCAAACCGATGTAGAATTCGCGCCCGGCAAAGCGCTTCTGCATGAACTCACGAGCGGCTTCCGAGAGCGGGGTCAAGCCTTCCATGAAGATGGCGATGATGCGCGGGATCAACAACATGACGGCTGCCATCTGCACGGCAACGGTCAGGACCTTGGTCGTAAACCCATAGGCGATCAACCCGAACAGCAAACCCAGGGTCGCGCCCATGATGATCGGCTGTCCGAATACGCCCAGTTTCTTCTGCATCCCTTCCGAGTCCCAGTAGATGTCGCGCAGACCGGGAATCTTCTCCACGATCCAGTTAAGTCCCTTGATGATCGGCACACTGGTGACCGCCCAGCCCTGCGGAATGGATACGCCCGGAATCTTGAAGAATTCCTGCACATCCTTGGCGGTCCAGTCGGCGATGAGCAGCGAAACGATGGCGTGAATCGCCGCGGCGATCAAACCCAGCACCAGGTTGCCGTCGGTGACTAAATAGACCAACGACCCTGTGAAGGCATAATGCCAGTAGTTCCACATATCCACGTTCAGGGTTTTGGTCCAGCGGAAGATGAGCATGATCAGGTTGACGCCCAGGGCGACGATGAACACCAGCGAACCGACGACCGTGCCAAACGCGATGGCAGCTGCCACTCCCCAGCCGACATCCAAAGCGTTCAGTTCGATACCAGTCGCTTCGACCAGCGCCGAGGTGGCGGGCCCGAGCGCGTCGAACAGCAGGGTGATGACCAGCCCAAGACCAATGAAGCCAACGCCGACGGTAATGGCGGAAATGAAGGCGCGGCTGACTTTTTGTCCCAGGATGAGCCCCAGGATGAAGATGATGATCGGCAGCATGACGGGCGAACCAAGCCCGGTCAGGAAGTCGAAAATCGACTTGATGGTTTCCATTTGCATTCTCCTTTTTGATTAGGTACACGTCAATCATTTGTCAACAGCATCACTATCTTTTCGATGACCTCCTTTGTGCCGATTCCGGTCAGGAACGGAATCCCATCCACAACAGGAACGTCAATGTCAAAGGGCACTTGCGCGGTGGCGACCACCAGGTCGGCATCGGGCGCAAGCGAAGGCACCTCCGGGACACGGCATTGAATGGTATGGATCTTTAAACCGCGCTCTTCCAGTAATTCCCTGAGCTTGACGGCGACATGCGTGGAAGTCGCAATGGCTGTGCCGCACGCAACGACGATCTTGTAAACCTTTCCGGCGGATTCATTGCCCGGCATCGGTCAGTTCCCTTCGAACAGGTTTCTGAACGTGGTTTCGAACATCCAGATATCGTATTCATAAACGTCGTCGAACGGCGGCGGCACAACAGCCAGCAGGTGAAATTTTTTGGAGGCAAGTTGATCCTTGAATTTATCCATGACATTCCCCGGTTTGCCGTATTGCGAATGGACGACAACGACATCCACCCCTTCGACATCCTTCAAGAGGTCCAGGATTTCCTCCGTTTGGGGCGTGACCGACTCCGGCTCGCAAATGGACAGAGTGTATTTGCCCGCCGACCCCGCCGCCACATCCACGCGGATGGTTTTTCCCTCAATATTCAAATGTGGCAGCACATAAATCTCCTGCTCGCCGCGTTTTTGCATGGCGCGTGTCATGTAAAAGCGAAGGATGTGACGGAGATGGGCTTCTTCGTTCGAGGGTTTTGGAATCGCGCTTCGAAACGCCATGTAGGTTTCGGTTTGTCCGGGGCTTACTTTGGCTTGGGCATCGAATTTGAGATCCATAGGCATTCTCCTTTTTGGAAAACTCAATCTGCCAGGATGACTTCAACGCCCTGCTCGCGCACCTTTTCCAGGAATTCGGGCGGGGCGGATCTATCCGTGACGATTTTGTCCACGGCGGTTAGCGGCGCCACCGAAGTAAAAGTGGTCACGCCGAACTTTGCGCCATCTGCAACCACGATTTTTTCTCGCGCGCTGCGTATCAGCATTCGTTTGATCTGCGTGTCTTCGATGTTGTATTCCGTCAAGCCGTCTTCGAGGCTGACTCCCCCGATACCGATAAAAGCCTTGTCCACATGCAGGTCTTTATACACCTGCTCCGGGATATGCCCCACCATGGATAACTCACGCGGGCGCACAATCCCGCCGGTGATGATCAGGCGGGCATCAACTTCCAGGGGGATCTGGTCAACGATTTTTGCGGCAATCTGCAAACAGGAGGTGACAATGGTGAGGTTGCGTTTCCCCCGCAAACCGGGCACGATCTCCAGGGTGGTGGTGCCCACATCCAGGGCGATGCTGTCCCCATCGTAAATCAGTTCCGCCGCCTTGAGCCCAATCGCCTTTTTTTCTTCCTGGTTTTTGACAGCCCTGGACTGGAAGGAAGGTTCGTAACTGCGTCCCAGGTTTGCGATCGCTCCCCCATGAACGCGGCGCAACAACCCCTGCCGGTCCAGTTCGTTCAGGTCGCGGCGGGCAGTCATTTCTGAAACGTCGAACATGGCACAAATATCCGGGATGCTGACGCGACCCGTTTCATGCACAAGTTCGACAATCTTGCCCTGGCGCTCTATTGAGTTCATCCATCATCCTTTTCGGCGGATTAATACAATGCAATTCTCAAACTCAATAGTACCGATAAATTGTTCGATTATGTTCAAATAGTACAACAATTATGTTCGATTGTCAACTAGGAATAATCCAAAAAGGATATTTTCTTTTTTTAAAAATTTGTATAGATAACCCGAGTTGCTACTTTGGTTTCAAGAGGCTGCCCTCACTCCAAACAAGGTTATATATTCTGGGATGACTTCCCCCTTTCCCGATGGGAGAGGGCAGGGTGAGGGCTTTGGGCGGGGAACCTAGAAAATCTATTGGAAGGTGGCAACTCAGGCAAGGCGAGAGAGGAAGGTGTTTTGAAATTTAGAGTGTAAACGGCAGGCAGGAAAACAAACCAATACGCAGAGAGTGAGCTATGGTTTTCGTGGTTGTAACGAAATCCAACAACAAAACGACTATACACTAACGAATTAATCCCTCACCTTACGCGATTTCGCCGCAGGGGCGGCCCGCTTGGGCAAAACAAGCAGCCAATTTACAAGAAAGGGCCGCCCTGTGCCAGGCATTTTGGTAAAAACATGAATGGGCTGTCCCTGCCGTGTAAGATGAATTAATCCTTAATCCCGGAGGAAACAACAATGAGTGAAGCGAAGATCACCGTCTATGGCGCGTACTGGTGCCCAGACTGCCGCCGCGCGAAGAAGTTCCTGGGCGAGCAATTCGTCCCCTACAAATGGGTGGACATCGAACAGGATAAGGAAGCCGAAGCCTTTGTCCTGCAAAAGAACAACGGCAAACGCATCATTCCCACCATCGTCTTTGAAGACGGTTCTTTTTTGGTTGAGCCTTCGAACGCAGAACTGGCAAGGAAACTCGGATTGAAGACCGAAGCGAAGCAGACCTATTACGACCTGATCATCGTCGGCGGCGGACCGGCAGGATTGACAGCCGCCATCTACGCGGCGCGCGAAGGCGCGGAGACACTTCTGATCGAACGCTCCGGTCTCGGCGGGCAGGCGGGCATCACCGTCGGCTTGGATAACTTTCCAGGTTTCCCCGAAGGCATCAGCGGGCAGGAATTTTCCGAGCGCGTGACCCAGCAAGCCAAACGCTTTGGCGTGGAAATTCTGCAGGCGGTGGATGTCGAAAAGATGGAAATGGAGGAAGGCTACCACGAAGCGTACACCTCAGACGGGCGGCACGTCCACTCGCGCGCGGCACTGATCGCCACGGGTGCATCCTACCGCCGCCTGGACGTGCCCGGCGAGGACGACTACATCGGCGCCGGGATTCACTTCTGCGCCACCTGCGACGGTCCGTCTTACAAAGGCGCAAAGGAAATCGTTGTGGTGGGCGGCGGGAATTCCGCCGTGGAGGAGGGCTTGCACCTGACCAATTTCAGCGAGAAGATCACACTGCTGGTGCGCGGCGGCAATTTGACTGCCAGCCAGATCGCCATAGACAAGGTGAACGAGCCCGGTTCCCGCATCGAAGTGAAATACAACACCGTGGTGGAAGGGTTCGAAGGGCGGGATTCCAAACTGAAGACGATCAAGGTCCGCAACACGGTCACGAACGAAGCGTATGAAATCCATCCCGCCGCCGCGTTCATCTTCATCGGGCAGCAGCCCAATACCGACTTCCTCAAAGGCTACCTGGAACTGGATAAATACGGTTTCGTGATGACCGGGCACGACCTGACCCACAAGCCGGATGCCGCCATTCCCCTTTCGCTTCCGTTCGAGACCAGCGTGCCCGGCATCTTTGCGGCGGGCGATGTACGGCACGGCAGCATCAAACAGGTCGCTTCGGCGGTGGGCGAAGGCGCGGCGGCATCCATTTCGATCCGGGAGTTTCTGCGCAGAGGATGACCATTTCCCGCTTGTGATCTTCGTCATCTTGAAGGAAACATATTTCTTCTTATAATCATTCCTGATGGACACATCTGAATCGCATTCAAAAGAAAGACGGAACCCGAACGGTTCCGTCTTCTGTTTATAAAAGGAGAACTCCGATGTCAAAACTCGACAATATGGTGCAGGATTTTTTGATGCAGAAGAAAATCGCCGTGGTGGGCGTTTCGGACAGGCGCGAAACGGGATGCAACCTGGCATATAACAAGTTCAAGGAAAACGGCTACGAGGTCTTCGCGGTCAACCCGCGCCTCGCTTCTTTCCAGGGCGACGCCTGTTACCCCGACCTGAGATCCCTGCCCTCCAAGCCGGACGCCGTTTTCATCCTCACCAGCCCCAAAGTGACCGACCAGATCGTCCAGCAGTGCCTGGATTTGGGAATCAAGCATGTCTGGATGCACTGCATGATGGGCACCAAACCCGGTCTCGTCCCGGGCATGACCAGCGTTTCGCAGTCCGCGGTGGAGATGTGCAAGGCGAACGGCATCGCCGTCATCCCCGGTACCTGCCCGAACCAGTACCTCAAACCCGACGGCGGTCATAAAATGATGCGCGGGTTATGGAAGTTGCTTGGGTTTATGAGCGTGAATTAGGAATACTCTTCCCTCATCATCCGGTCGAACCCTTGTTTGGCGAGTCGATTCAATTCCTCGAACAGGGGTTTTTCGATTTTCTTGAAATTGAAGCAGGATTTGCCCTGCATGTGCTTTTTGAGTTCGGGGGAGACGCCTTTCAACAGGTCGGGATACATATAAACGGGCATCAGATAGAAGGAGACGTAATTTTTCTTGATGTGTGTCGAGGCGAAATACAATTCCTTCTTCCATTTTTCGCTGTAGGGAGCGTCGAGATAAAACGCCTCCTTCGTGTCGCTCTTGACGGTCAATTTTTCGGCATAAGGTTCGAGGATGGATTTGAGGCTTTCGAAGACAAGGGGGAATTCGGACTGGGCAGGCATAAAGTCTCCATTTCTAAAAATCGAATCTTGTCATTGCGGGTGGCGCAGAGCGCCGCGAAGCAATCCCCGGCAGGTTGCCGCGCCGCCGAAAACCAGGAACGGCGGCTCGCAACGACATTCGCAAATCATTGCACAACGATCTCCATGAATACCGTATCGCCAAAGAAATTCCCATCCGGGTCAACCGCCTGCCAGGTGGTCTGATACGTTCCCGGTTCGGCAGGGGCGGTGAAGAGGATTCGCAGGGTGGCTTGCGTCCCGGCTTTGGCGGGGTAGAGCGGCTGTTCCTCCGCCGCGCCCAGCGTCGTGCCGCCCACCCACTTGAGTTTGTAGTCTGCGTCCCAGTCGCACGTCCCGGAGTTTTGCACGAGCCACTGCTTGTCAATCGCTGCGCCGGGGGCGAAGACCGAGCCGTCTTCGACGGTGACGTCATCCAAAAAGGAGAGCACGTTCGCGCAGGGACCTTCGGTGGGCGTGGCGGTGATCGTCGGCGTAAACGTGGGGGTGAACAAGGCAGGCACGGGCGTGGTGGTGGGAAGCGGCTGGGTAGGCAGGATTGCCGTCGGCGGGCGGAAGGGCGTCGGCGTGGGTTGGGGGGAACAGGCGGCGGACAGGAAAAGGATTGGGAGCAGAAACAGGAATCGGTTAAGAAAGAGGCGGGGCAGGTATAGTCGAAACATCATCATAAGAAAATGGACACGGTGAGCCGTGTCCATTGATTTTACGCTTCTTCTTCGACTGCGCCGGCATCCTCGCCCCCGCCGTCGCCCATGTCGAGCGGGAGGGCGATTTCGCCGCTTAGAGCCTTTTGCCGGATGACGCTTTCGATCTCGTTCATCAGGTCGGGATTGGTGCGGAGGTAGTCCTTGGCGTTTTCGCGCCCCTGACCAATGCGGACATCGCCATAGGAGAAGAAGGCGCCGCGCTTCTGAATGACCTCGAATTTGGTCGCCAGGTCGAGAACGTCGCCGCTCTTGGAGATGCCTTCGTTGAACATGATGTCAAACTCGGCGGTGCGGAACGGCGGCGCGACCTTGTTCTTGACGACTTTGACGCGCGTGCGGTTGCCGATGACTTCCTCGCCCAGTTTGATGGACTGGATGCGGCGCACGTCAATCCGCAGGGAGGCGTAGAACTTGAGCGCCTGACCGCCGGTGGTGGTTTCGGGGTTTCCGAACATGACGCCGATCTTCTGGCGGAGTTGGTTGGTGAAGATGACGGCGGTCTTGGTCTGGTTGATGGCGCCGCTCAGTTTGCGGAGCGCCTGCGACATGAGACGTGCCTGGACGCCCATGGTGGCATCGCCCATATCGCCTTCGATCTCGGAGCGCGGGACGAGCGCGGCAACCGAGTCAATGACGACCACATCCACCGCACCGGAGCGGACGAGAGTTTCGGCGATTTCGAGCGCCTGTTCGCCGGTATCGGGCTGGGAGACGAGCAGGTTGTCAATATCCACGCCGAGGCGCGCGGCATAGACCGGGTCGAGCGCGTGTTCCATATCCACATAAGCGGCGGTGCCGCCTGCGCGCTGGGCTTCCGCAACCACGTGCAGACAGAGCGTGGTCTTGCCCGAAGATTCCGGTCCGTAGATTTCGGTGATGCGTCCGCGCGGGATGCCGCCGACGCCGAGCGCGATATCGAGCGAGAGCGAGCCGGTGGGGATGACCTCAGTGACCATACCTTGCGCTTCGCCGAGGCGCATGATGGAGCCGTCGCCGTAGCGCTTGAGGATGTCGCCGACTGCCTTGTCGAGGACAGCCCTTTTTGCGCCGTCCATTTGCGGGGTGGGCGCGGATTCTGCGGGCGCGGAACGTTTTCTTGCCATGGGTTTTCTCCTTGTAATCGCTTAACCACGAAGGTTAGGGGGTGCTCAAAGGGTTAAGTGGGTTAAGTATTGCCGAGAGTATAGCACAGATGTTCTGTGCGTCAAGGGAAAAACCAGCCGCTCGATGAAGTTCTCAAAATCGGAAGGGTCCCCTCACCTGCAAATCCGAGCAGGCGACGCCCAAATTCGTCTCGTCGTTGGGTCCTCAAGCATACGGGCGGATATGTAGAATATCCGCGCGCTTCATGACGCGGATAGCATCTCCTCAAAGTTATACCAACCCCAATCCCCTCGCAAAACCGCGCGGACTGAACCGAAGTTCATTCGGGCTTCTTCGCAGGAGAATGCCTTGACCTCAGTTAATCCCAGACTTGTTTGGATTTGAAGAGCGGGTGCAGGCGTGCGTGAGTTGTCCCTTTACCCCACCTTCTTCCAATCCTTCGCCACCGCCTCGAGGCGGGCTTTGTCTTCGATGTACGATTCAAAATACCCGCAGGTGGTGCAGATGTAATGGTCCACGTCGTGGGTGGGTCGGGTGGCGAACTCTTTGGAGATGTAAATGTAGAGTCCCGAACTGCCGTGGCCCAGACCGCGGCGTTTCATGTACACTGTGTCCGACTTGCATCTGGGGCATTTACCATCTTTCATAGGTCGCTCCTTTCAGCGCCCTTCCCCATCCCGCCTCGGCGGGATGGGGAAGGTGTCACGAGGTGACAGAGGGGGTCGGGTTCAACACTCACTATACCCGCAGGCATAACACTTGCGGCAGCCTTCTTCATTCACCACCGCTGCCTCGCCGCATTCGGGGCAAAGGTCGCCGATGCGCATTTTGTTCATCGCGGCTTCTTCTTCGATGGTGTGTCCGCTGCCGTTGCCATTCGATTTCACTTCCTCGGTTGGGATGCCGCTCTTCTCTCGCAGGTACTGATCCAGCACCTGACCGATGCCGTCGGGCAGCGACCGCACGCGGTTGGGACCGAATCCCAGTGAGCGCCCGCCGCCGATGCCCATCAGTTGGATGACCACTTCGCGCATCCTGTCCAGCGGGGCGATGGGCGACGCCATGCGCAGAATGTACGAAATCAAACGTCCGATCGCTTCCGAGACAGCCGCGGTCTCCGAGCCAGCCTTGGCGGTGTTGACAAAGGTCTCAAAGGGCTGGTCGCCGCCGTTTTCATTGATGGTGATGAACGTCTTGCCGACGGGCGTTTCGATATTGTATGTTTTGCCTGTCAACGCCTTGGGGCGCGGCTTTTTGGTACCATGCCACAAGGTGGGAATGGCTTCCTTCGCTGAACCAGCCTCGGGCTGAGTCTGAGGCGATTTCTTCTCCGCCGTCGCCTTCGTCTCCAGCACCACCTTCTCACGCGAACCCGTCACATACACCGTGATGCCCTTGCAGCCGAGTTCCCAAGCCAGCATATACGCCGTGGCAACGTCCGCTTCGGTGGCGCCTTCAGGGAAGTTGACCGTCTTTGAAAGCGAGTTATCCACAAAGGCTTGCAGCGCGCCCTGCATGCGCACGTGTTCCTCGGCGGTGATGTCCGATGAAACGACAAACGTATCGCGCACCGCCTGCGGAAGTTCAAGGATGTGCTGGCACGTGCCCTCGCGCATCACCTGCTCGACGATCTCGTGCCGTTTCTCCTCGCCCAAGCCGAGTTTCTTGAGCGCCTCATCGAAGCGCGGGCTGGCATAAGTGAGTTTCAAGTCTTTGCCGTTATCGTTGACGTGGCGGATGTACGCGAGCGCAAAGACGGGTTCACAGCCGTAGCCTTCACAGCCTGCGACGGTAGCAATCGTGCCTGTCGGAGCGACGGTGGTCTGCGCGGCGTTGCGGATGCCGTGCTGTTTGATGCCGTTCACCACCGCCTCCCACTGGACCTGGGGTCTGCCCCAGTTATTCTGGTAGTTGACCAGCGATTGAGGCGGGGTCCATTTCATGTCGTCCATGTCGTAGATCGAGCCTTCGATGGCGGGGAACGGACCGCGCTCTTTGGCGAGTTCGATGCTGGTCAGCATGGCATGATAACGGACGAACTCCATTACCTGCGCGCCGAACTCCTGACCTTCCTGCGAGCCGTAGCGCACGCCGGCGTGATACATCAAGTCCGCCAGCCCCATGATGCCCAAGCCGATGCGCCTCGCGCGATGTGCGGCTTCCTTCAATTGCGGCACGGCTGGCACGTAGGCGTTGGCTTCCACCACGTCATCAAGGAAGCGCGTGGAAAGGACGACGCTCTGGCGCAAGGATTCCCAATCCACAGTTCCGTCGGGTCCGCAATGCTCGTTGAGATTGACCGAACCGAGACAGCAGTTTTCGTATGGACCAAGCCATTGTTCCCCGCACTGGTGCGCGATCACACCATTCGCAATCACGCTGTGTGTCTGCGTTTCAGTGAGATCGTAGACATCAGCAAAGCCCGCATCGTCAATTGAAACAACGGTCGTTTCAAAAGTTTCCGCGTTCGATGTGCGCGTTTTCCCGTCAATAAATTGTTCCACCTTCCCTTGTTTTATCGAATCAAGAAAACCGATCTCCTTTACGAACTTGTCTCGATTGGCTTTATCAATCAACAGTTCGTAATCGGCATGTGTAAAGCAGCCCTTATAACCGCCTTTGCCGTCCGGCAGGGAACGGTATCCATCATTTCGGCGCTTGTGGATGCGGGTAACAATGCCGAAGTTCAGCAACAGAACTTGAACATCGCGCAACAGTTCCAGCGACGCACTAGCCAGCCTGATCGAACAGGATCTTTTGTAGGCGGAAAGATTGACTGTGCCGTCGGTAGTGAACAACCCCTGCAGGAAGCCAACTACCGCTTCACGGGGCGCGTTCCAGATGGAGGAAGGAACGCGTTTTTCATGGGCGCGCGCATGCAATACACCCAAAGATTCAAAAAAGAGATAGGGCAATCTGCCATACGTCAACTGGCGGACGGAACCGCGTTCGTGCAAGTGACCTGCTCCAAAATGCGCCTGCATGGTTTCGTGAACGAAATTCAACAACTCATCACTTTCACGATTAAATACCATTCCAACGGGGGAATTGCTGGAGGGGCTCAACCAGCCGTCACCAACCAATGCCCCAAGTACAACTCCCCATTCATGCGACCAATGTTTCGGCAGGTTGGAATATTGTTCCACGAAGTCACTGCGGGGTATCGTGCGCCCGGAGGCATGATCACCGCCGCGAGCCATCACCGCCATTTTTTCTCGTATGGCTTCGACGTTTGGCAAATCTACATTTCGGCTCCACACGCCTTCGCCGGATTGTAAAAGCAGGGTGTCGCCCTCTTTGAGTTTCTCCAATTCCACATAGCCGCGATCCGATGTCAAAAACTTATGGTCGGGTGTTGCGGTGACAGAATAGCCGTGCTTGGTGGTCAATTTCATAACGCGGGTATTCTCGCGGGTCTTCCAGGCAGGGGATGAAACCCGATAGGCTACACCAAAATCCTGCCCAGCAAAACCATTTCCACCCCGCGGAGCGCGCAGGTCGGTGGCAACCATGAAGTTCGCTCCAGATTCGGCAAGCTCCTGAATCGTGAGCAAGCCTAAATCAGTTGCAATACGGGTGGAACCGACAAAACACGGATTCGTCGCTTCCAGCGGATATAAATGCGGAACGGGATTGCTGCGATTCGCCGCATCCAAAAACAACACACCCGGTTCGCCGTTGTGATGCGCCTGCTTGACGATCTTATCGAACAGCTCACGGGCGCGAACCTTCTTGTAGGTATTGATCTTTATTTCCGCGGCTTCCGCCTGTTCGAGCGTCCCGCTGAAACCCCTTTGCTTCATTTCCGCCAGGTCAGGGAAGCGCAGTTCCCATTCTTCATCGTTCTTCACCGCGCGCATGAACGCATCCGTGATACCGACGGAGATATTGAAGTTGGTGATGTGATTTTCGTTGGTCTTGCAGGTGATGAAATCCTCCACATCGGGATGATCCACCCGCAGCACTGCCATATTCGCGCCGCGGCGGGTTCCGCCTTGGGCGATCTCCCCAAAAGCATGATCGTACACGCGCAGGAAGCCGACGGGACCCGTCGCCTGCCCTGCCGAACTCTGGACAAACGCTCCCATCGGGCGCAAGCGCGAGAAGGAGAATCCATTCCCGCCGCCTGTCTGCTGAATCAACGCGGCGTCGCGCAGGGTTTGGAAGATGCCCGCTGAATCGCGTCCCATGTCGTCGGTGATCGGGAGGACAAAGCAAGCCGCCAGCTGCCCCAGCGGAGTTCCCGCACCGGTAAAGGTGGGAGAGTTCGGGAAAAACTTCTTGCTGGAAAGCAGATGGTAATACTCGACCGCGCGCTTTTGAACATCCGCCCCCCATTGCTCCTCCACTTTGGCGACATGCCAGGCAACACGCCAGAACATCTCCTCGACCGTTTCGGCGGGCTTGCCGTCGCCGCCGCGGCGGACGTAGCGCTTCATCAGCACCTGGCGGGCGTTATCGGTCAACTGCGCCTGCGGCAATCCTTTCGGCATGGGAGGCGTTGGCAAGAGACCGTTTTTGGCTTTGGTTTCGGCAGATTTGGTGACCATGGCTTACTCTCCTTTAAAGTTTTTTCGTTTACCGTAGGGGCGACCCGTCCTTGATGTTTCAGAGATGCTGCGACCATGAAAGATCGTCCTTACATAATTTCACGGATACAAAAAGGCAAAGATACTCCCGCCTTGAGCGTCTTTGCCGGGGCTTAATCTTCGAGCAGGTGGTCTATTTCCTTGCGGATGGACTGGAGATCGTCCAAACCCAGGTACACAATGGCATAGCGAATGTATGCAATCTGGTCTACTTCCTTCAGGATTTGCATGACCAGGTCGCCCACCACGCGGGAGGAGACCTCGGCTTTGCCCATTTTCTGCAGCTGCGCCTCCACCTGCCCGATCATGCGTTCGATGTCCGCTGCGGAGACGGGGCGTTTGGCGCAGGAGATGCGGATGCCGCGCGCCATTTTCTCGCGGTCGAACTCTTCACGGGTTCCATCCTGTTTGATGATGAGCGGCACGGCGAGGATGGGGCGTTCGTAACTGCTGAAACGCTGGCGGCATTTCAGGCATTCGCGGCGGCGTCGAATCCCACCATGGCTGTCATGGGAGGTATCCAGCACCTTTGAGTCGTGATGTTTGCAGTAAGGGCATCGCATCCGAAAAGGCACTCCAAATTTAGAACATTTGTTAGAGCCATATATGGGCGTACAAGCGCTGCATCCCCGTATATATGGTCAAAGTGTACGGCATTTTACCCCTTCCGCCAAACATTGACAAGAGTTGATTGGTATGCGTGAATCTTAAAATATTGCGCGGATTCCCCGTTTCATGCTGCGGTGTGAGGATAGGGTAACGAGATAGTATCTCGCGCTACTTCACGGATAAACTTCTCAAAAACTCCATCACATACGGATTGAGTTTTTCAGGATGGCACTGATGCGGCACATGCCCGCACACTGGAAATTCATGCGCCAATCGAATGTTTGGAAGCAAAGATTTCAACCTCGGAAACGACGACGGCGAAAGAGTCTGGTCGCGCCCGCCCCACAGGAGCAGAGTCGGCTGGGCAACACGCGACAGGTCCAACGTCGAGGAGGGAAGCGTGCGCGGGATGTTGTAAATGCCGGAAGAGGCGCGTTTGTAATCCAGCGCGGTCTGATAACGGATATGTTCCGGCAGGCTGTGCGTTTCGCGCTGCCCCACGTAGGTTGAGAAACTGGTCATATCCACCAAAAAGCGGAACACACGATAGGGCGTTCGTTCGATGAGATTCGTGTTGATCAACTGGTGATGGAACACCTTCTGCAAAATGGGCGGCAGTTGACTTAAATCATAGAACGGGTTGACCAGCGCCAGCGCCTTTACGCGTTCGGGATGCCGCAGGGCATACATCAGCGACAAGCCCCCGCCCAGCGAATGACCGATCAAGGTGAACGGCGTATGCAGGTGCAGCGAATCGAGCCAATGGGAAAAATGCGCGAACGTGTTCTCCACCGTATATTCGTGGGCGCCCGCCGGTTTCGCGCTTTCGCCGTGCCCAAGCAGGTCGAGCGCATAAGCGGCGCAGCCCGACGCGGCAAGTTCCGGCAGAAGATCGTCCCAATCGTGAAGCGAAGCCGCCAAGCCGTGCACCAGCACCACCGGTTCGCCCGCGCCCTGGCAGACATAATTTACTTTTTGATTGTTTCCCAGCATCATACTCTGGTAGAGGATGCCGTTTGTTTTGATGCTCATCCAGCTGCTCTCTGTTTTCAGATAACGTTTCGGCGACAACCTTATCCCATCAACATTAATCGCGGATGAACACCCGCTTTTCAAATCCCTTACTCGCTTGCAATCTGCTTCCCGTACCGCTTCGCCAGTTCGCGCCGCAGGACTTTGCCGATGAAGGTGCGCGGGAATTCTTCCATGAAGATGACGAAGCGCGGGACGAGGTGCGGCGGAAGGCGGCGTTTGCAGTATGCAATGATGGATTCCGCGCTGGGCTTTTCTCCGCCGGCAATGACGAAGGCAAACGGGTGTCCCGCCACCGCCACCACCGCCGCTTCTTTGATCTGCGGAATTTCGTAGATGACCTCTTCCACGTCGCGCGGGAAGGCGGGCTCCCTGCCCGCTTTATCGGGATACCACATATCCGCTTTGCGGGCAATGATGCGGAAGAAGCCGTCTTCGTCCACCTGCGCCACATCGCCGGTGAGCAGCCAGCCGTCGTGCGTGATCGTCTGCCGGGTCGCTTCTTCGTTCTTCCAGTATCCCATCATCACCTGCGGACCGCGCACCGCCAGTTCGCCGATCTGTCCCATCGGTACTTCGCGGCTCCCCGTTTTCAAATCCACGATGACGGCATGGGTGGAAGGAAGCGGCACGCCAATGCTTCCCACGCGGCGGTTTTTGTTCATCGGGTTGGCGTGAGTTACCGGCGAGGCTTCGGTCAGTCCGTAACCTTCCACCAGTCTGCCTTTGGTGAGTTTTTCAAAGGCTTCCTGCACTTCCACCGGCAGGGGCGCGGAACCGCTGATGCAGGCCTTGATCGAGTTGATACCGTACTTCCGCACGCCCCGGAAGTTGTTGATGGCAACGTACATGCTCGGCGCGCCGGGGAAGATGGTCGGTTTGTAGCGTTTGATGGATTTCAGGATATCCAGCACTTGAAACTGGGGCTTTAGAATCATCGCCGCGCCAATCGAGACGGGAACATTCAACGCCGTGGTCATGCCGTAACTGTGGAAAAAAGGAACAACGCAAAGAAAGCGTTCCCTCCCCTCGGCGGCATCAGGCAGCCAGTGACGGGTTTGGATGGCGTTGGCAACCAGGTTACGGTGCGAGAGCATCACGCCTTTCGATTGCGCTGTTGTGCCGCCCGTGTAGATGATGACCGCCAGGTCTTCGGGCAGTACCTCAACGGTTGGAGATTTCCATTCCTGTTGGGCAAGCCAGCGGTTCCAATGCAGAGAGCTGCGCACATCCAAACCGCGGTTGCGCCAGCGGGAGATCAAATATTTCGGGAGTGACAAGTATTCGGCGGGATCGGTCAAGACCACGTGCGGAATGCCGGTCGCATCCCTGATCTGCTTCGCCAGCCCGGCCCATGTGGAGAGCGTCACCAGCACGCTCGCATCGGACTCACGGATTTGACGAATCAGTTCCTCCAGTTCGGTCATCGGGGGAATCAAAACCACCACCGCGCCCGCCTTGAGCGCGCCGTAAAAGCCAACCACCATCTGCGGGATATTTGGCAGCAGCAAAACGACACGCGCGCCTTTGCCAAGCCCCTGGGCGAGCAGGGCGTTGGCAAAACGGTTGGCTTCGTGATTCAATTTTCGATAGGTGAGTCTCGCACCCTCAAAATAAACCGCCGGGTGATTCGGGAAACGCCTGACCGACGAGCGCAGCAAAAGATGAACGGGGATGCGCGGCACGTCCACTGTGTAGGGAACGCCGTCTTCATATTGATTGAGCCAGGCGCGCTCGCGCTTCAGTTCATCGCGCTGCGATCTGGCGGTGACGATGGACGCATCGCGCCACGACTTGGAGGATTCGCCCTTCAGGAAGCTGGTGATCGCCCGATCCACCGCCTCGCGCCTCTCCAGCATGACCATGTGACCCGATACGCCGATATCAACATCTTCCGCGCCAGCGATGGATTTTGCCACCTTCTCGAACAGCGGGCGGTCGAAGACCAGATCGCGGTGCCCGCGGATGACCATGACCGGCATGGTGAGTTGGGCGAACTTCTCCCAGCCCACCCACCGGGAGAGGTTGTGGTGGTAAAACTCGCGCAGCGCGTGCGGCGGCGCGTGCAGCCACGAGCGCGTGAGCGGTCCGATAATTCTCAGGATGGACGAGGGGAGGTTCAATCCCAGTTTGAACAGCGGGCTCAATCGAAACTCACCGGCGGTGGCAATCAGGATAAGCCGCTCGACGTGATCGGGGTGGTTGAGGGCATAGTCTGTGACGATGGCGCCGCCAAACGAGTGCCCGACCAAAACTACCGGCGTGGATACTTTCAACTGGGTCAGCGCGGTCTCAAGGTCCAGTTGGATGCGCGGCATGTCGTACCCGGTGGAGGGCTTGTCGGAGAGTCCATGCCCGCGCAAGTCCAGGGCGATGACGCGGTTGTCCATCGCAAATTTCTGCAACTGGTACTGCCACTGTTCCGCCTTGCCGCCGAATCCATGAATGAAAACGATAGTTCGTTTCGGGCGTTCGGGCGAGACATCCATTGCGGAAAGACGGACGAGGGGATCGGACGACGCGCGGATTTCGTGCCGGTAGAGATCGAGGTCTATGTCCATGAAAGAAGTTTACAGGAGTTGGGCGGGGATGTCAATTTTCCCTCGGGGATTGAACGCGAATTTTCGGCGTGCTATACTATTTGTGAAGGAGTTCACTATGGGTGCCATCGGTGTAGTAAGCCTGATCATTGCCCTGATTTGTTATTGGGGCTTCGGTTGGAGCGGTCTTGCCTCCGCGGCTGTGGGGGTGATCCTCGGTCCGGTAATTGTCGCCGTTTTCCAAGTGACTTTCTCTTCGCTGTTTGGCGCAAAGGAAGGTGAAGCGTCTGCTCAGGCGGATAAACCCAACCCGCCTGTAACGCCGCCCAATCCATGAGGCGCTCCATTCACATGTAAATGTGTGCGGCGGGTTTTTGGGTAAAATCGAGGGGTATGTATTCCATTGAAAAAATCATCCGCGAAGCGATGGAACGCGGTGAGTTCGACGACTTGAAGGGCAAGGACAAGCCGCTCGACCTGACGGCTTATTTCGAAACGCCGGAGGAACTGCGCATGGCGTACTCCATCCTGAAAAATGCGGGCATGGTTTCGGCGGAGATCGAACTATTGCAGGAGATCGCCGCGTTGAAGGAACGGCTCGCCGTGACCCACGATGAGCGCCTGCGCAGGAAGGTCAGAAAAGCCATTTCGGAAAAACAGCTGCAGTTCAATGTGATGATGGAACGGCAGAAGCGCTCAAGAAAGTGATCACTGACCAGTAATCAGTGATCGGATTAATTCGCTTTGACGAAACCTCCCCGCCCTGCTATAATCGCGCCAGTTTGAGTTGACTTTTACTGCCACAGGGCAGTTTGTTTAGCAGGGTGTTCGTGTTAGAAATTTTCACAGGGACCTCACGCGGGCAAGTCAGCGGAGGTCTTTTCTTTTGACCTTACCCGCCACAAGGCGGTTTAAAATTCATTAAGTTAGAGGTTTACAAAACAAAATATATGAGCAAGAAAAACAAATTGAGAATCATCCCGCTCGGGGGGCTGGGTGAAGTGGGAAAGAACATGATGGCGTACGAGTTCGGCGGCGACATCATCGTGGTGGATGCCGGCATCATGTTCCCCCGGAACGACATGCTGGGAGTGGATTACATCATCCCGGATTATGAGTATTTAAAGAAAAAGGCAAACCGCGTCCTCGCGCTCGTCATCACGCACGGACACGAAGACCATATCGGCGCCGTCCACCATTTTCTGGAGGATATTCCCGTGCCGGTCTATGCCACGCCGCTGACACGCGGTCTGATCGAGGGTAAACTGCTGCGGAACAACTCGCATCACAAAGCCCAGCTCAAGACCATCCAGGCGGGCGAGGCGAGCAGGATCGGTCCCTTTACCATCGAATATTTCCATGTCAGCCACTCCATACCGGATGCGGTCGGGCTGGGCATCACCACGCCTGCGGGTCTGGTGGTGCACATGAGCGACTTCAAGTTCGACCACACCCCCGTGGACGGCTGGCCCACCGACTTCGCCAAACTCTCCGAGTTCTCCACGCGCGGCGTGGACCTGCTGCTCTCCGATTCGACCAACGCCGAACGCCCCGGCTGGACCCCCTCCGAGTCGGTCATTGGTCCCGCGTTCGACAAGGTCTTCGCCGAGGCGAAAGGGCGTGTGATCGTCGCCACGTTTGCATCGCTGATTTCGCGCGTGCAGCAGGTAGCGGATGCCGCCGCCAAGCACGGGCGCAAGATGGCGTTAGCCGGTCCGAGCATGGTGGATAACGTCAAGATCGCGCGCAGGATGAAATACCTGGATATTCCAGACGAGATTATCGTGCCGCTCGAACAGGCGTTGAACATGCAGAACCACAAGGTTGTGCTGATGTGCACCGGCTCGCAGGGCGAACCTTCCTCCATCGTCGGGCGGCTCTCCACGGGCACGAACCGCCAGTTCGATTTGAAGGAAGGCGACACGGTCGTGCTTTCGTCGCATCCGATTCCGGGCAACGAAGAAACCATCAGCAAGACGATCAACCGTCTGTTAAGGAGAGGCGCGCGCGTCATCCACGACGGCATCGCGCCCATCCATGTCTCCGGTCACGCCGCACAGGAGGAGCAGAAACTGCTCATCAACCTCGTCCGCCCCAGGCATTTCATGCCCATTCACGGCGAACTGCGCCAGTTGGTGCGTCATGCCGAACTCGCCCAGCAGCTGGGCATCGAACCTGAAAACACCATTGTTGTGGAAAACGGGCAGGTGGTGGAACTGGCGGGCAACAAGATCATGCTCGGCGAGCGCATCCCCGGCGATTACGTCTTCGTCACCGGCGAATCCATCGGCGATATTGATCACGATGTGATGCGCGAACGCAGTCAACTGGCGCGCAACGGCATCATGCTGATAGATATCAGCCTCGATAAACTGACGGGGCGGCTGCTGCACGAGCCGGAGGTCATCACGCGCGGTTTCGTCTCGCCGGAGGACGCCGAGGCGCTCCTGCCCGAAGTCCGCAAGGTGGTGATGAATGTCGTGCATGAGGGCGGGCTGGATGACGAAAAGGACATCATCAACGCGGTGAAGAGTTACCTGCACCAGGAAACCAAACGCAGACCGATGGTGTTCGTGACGTTGAGCAAGTCGTAAAACTTGTAGCGCGAGATGGCATCTCGCGCTACTTTATTTTTTGGGCGATCTGCCGGTCCACTTTCCCCATCGGGTAATCGTCCAATTCGCTCAGGTTCACCCATTTCAAGTTTTTATCGTTGGGGATTGATAACGCCCGACATCGAAATGGATACACCTGAATCCTAAAGTGGCTATACGCATGCGAGACAACACCCAGCGCCTCGCCTCGACGGACCCGCAGGCTGGCTGCTGCCTTCAAGGCGTTTGCCAACTCCTTTGCCGGGTCCTCCCCCACCCGCACGTTCGGGAACTCCCACATCCCTCCGAGCAATCCACCCGCCGGGCGTTGACTGAGCAGCACGCGCCCGCGTTCCACGATCACTGCCGCCGCGTGGGTATATTGCGGCGTCCGCTTCTTCGGCTTCAAGACGGGGCGTAAATCCTGCATGCCGTTTTCGCGCGCCTGACACAACTTCACCAGCGGGCAGAGCAAACAGCGCGGATTCTTCGGCAGGCAGACCGTCGCGCCCAGTTCCATAAGCGCCTGGTTGTAGTCGCCCGCTTTTCCTTTAGGCAAATTCTTCGCCGCCAACTCCCACAGGATTTTTTCGCCAGCGGAGGAATCGGCGTACTCGCTCACATCAAACAAACGCGAGAGGACGCGGCGGATGTTGCCGTCGAGCGTTGGCTCGTCCATTTTGAAGGCAATGGATGCGATTGCTCCCACAGTGTAGCGACCGATGCCCGGAAGGGAGCGCAAGGCTTGGAGATCACGAGGCAGTTTCCCGTTAAAGTCCGAGGCGACGATCTTCGCGGCTTTGTGCAGGTTGCGCGCGCGGGTGTAATAGCCAAGTCCCTCCCAGGCGTTCAACACATCCCGCTCTTTGGCGTTCGCCAGTGTCTTCACGTTTGGAAATAATTTCATCCATTTTTCAAAATATGGAATGACCGTTTCCACGCGCGTTTGCTGAAGCATGATCTCCGAAACCCAAACGGCGTACGGGTCGGGATGGTTGCGCCAGGGCATGGGGCGGCGGTGTCTGGCGTACCATTTGAGCAGCGGGGTGGAGAGGCGTTTCATTGCCAGTGACCAGTGACCAGTAACCAGTTATCAGTTATCAGTGATCAGTGCGTGGTCGGGGCAGGGATCGGTGAGGGGTTTGCTTTGATGGGAAACATGCTCAAAGTCAACCACGCGCGCTTCAAGCAGGCTGTCGCCCACGTCGCAGGCAAGGACGACGACATCCGCCCCCTGTTTGAAGTCGAGCAATTCCCTTGTAGGGAAGATCAAATTCTGATGGCTGGAATTGATGAGGATGAAACCGATGCGCGGAAAATCCTGCCCGGCATACGCGGGCCAGGGATTGGCGGAGGAAAGCCCCTCCCCTTTCCAATACATGCGCGGGAACATCAAGCGCCCTTCGAGCAGAACCGCATTGGGCTGCGCCAAAAAGGATTGCATGTCTTCCCGGTCATAGCCGCTGGCTTCGAGTTTTGCGATCAATTCATCCTGCGTGGAGGTGTAACGCGGCTGGGCAAATCCCTTTGCCAGCCAGGGGAGCGAACCAATGAGCACGAAGATGAACACCGGCAAAAGAAACCGCGCACGGAACCCGGCAAATGTGATGGAAGCCGGCTCGGGCGGCTGCGCCTGTGGAAAGACTTTTTCCGGCTTTGCGCCAAACAAAAGCGCCAAACCGCCCAAAATCTCAATCGCGCCGACGGCAAAGTAAAAATAGATGACCCAATCCACCGGCATGTTGTAACGCCAACTGGAGAAGCGGGCAATGCCGTTGGAGAGCGCGTATCCCAAATTGAACGCCAGCGGGACAAACCCCAGCCAGCCCATGCGCCGCCACGCTGCGCCAAACCCCGCCGCGAGGACGAGGAGATAGACCAAAACCAGAACGACGTTGTACCATTCGAGCGAGCCGTCCCATTCGACCCAGTACAGGTTGACTGGCTCCTGAAACCCGTTGAACGGCTTGATGAGCGGAAGCGCGAGCAAGCCGCCGATCTCGGTGTTCAGGAAATGCGCCGCGATGAAATTGGCAACGTAGGCGGGATTTTCCAGCGTGAATGAGACGATGCGTTCGCGCACGCTGTCGGTCTTCGGGTCGAACTGGCTCAAATCCAGGTTGCCCGTAAAGGCATATTGACTGTAGATCACCGCCACTTGATTGGGATCGTCGAAGGAAAATTTGCCGGAAATCGTGTAGTTATGCGTGAGCCACGGCAGGACGACAAGCAGCATCGCCGCGCCGAAGACAATGCCCGCCTTGAACCACGCCGCCCAATCGAATTTCATGACGAACAGGACAAGCACGAACAACACCGGCAGGGTCAGCATGGACTGCGTGCGGAACAACAGGAACAGACCAAATGCTCCGCCCGCCACGAGCGTGGACTTGAAATCCCTCCGCTCCAGCCACCAGATGACGACCAGACAGATCAGCGCAACCGCCATTGCGGTTGGGAAGTCGGTAGTGAACATTTTGGAGTTTGCCACGCGCGTGTTCGAGGCGATCCACAAACCGGTGTACTCGCGGAAAACGGCGAACAGCGCTGCGGTCACACCGGCGGCGGGCGAGTGCAGCTTTTTTCCGAGGAAATACAACGCCACCGGAAAAAACGCCAGTACCAGCGTTTGCGCGGCGATGATGGCGGGGTAGTTCTGGTCGAAGAGCAGGTGCAGGAAGGCGAGGAACGTCACATACAACGGACGCGGCGGGATGCCGCCGAAGTAGTCTGCGCCGATGAGCAGGCTCTGCGCGGAGAAGTCGTAGAATCCCGCATCGGAATACGGCAGGGGAAGATTCGTCGGCGGGGAGATGGGGGCGTAGAAACTGTTGGCGAGCGTTTCGAGCGGGACGCTCAGCCAGAGGGCGGCGGCGGTGAGGTAGAGGGCGAGGGGAAGTAGGTAATTGGTAACTGGTAGTTGGTAATTGGCGATGCGCCCGGAAAGCAGAAGAAGGACGGTAAAGCCGATAAGGATGGAAAGGATAAACTGCCAGCCCTGTATGGCTACGCCGGGTTCGCCCCAGTAGGCGGTGTCGGGAGTCACTCCAATTTTGGTGAGGGAGACGAACAGGAAAACAGTAATCAGTAAACAGTAAGCAGCCAGGGCAGCGAGGTAAACCGGTTTGCGCGCGATGAGCGCATCGGGATGAAATCCGTTTTTGAGGAGCAGGAGGAGCAGGACCGCTTCGAGGCTGAGAAAGAGCAAAAGCCACAGCAGCGGGCTGAGCCGCTCATAGTAGGGCAGGAGCCGCTCCGGGTCGAGATAACGCAAAAGGAACAGGATCAGGCTCAACGTCAGTACAAGAAGCGCAGTGGAGAAAATGACCGGCGCGGCAGCAAGCCGCTCGAAGCGGGAAATGCCGCGGCGTGCGAAAATTCCCAATCCAATCCCTGAAAGGAAAAGAAACGCAAACGCCCCAAGCAGGGCAAGGCGCGCGAGGGATAAGCCCTCCGAAGGCACGCGCATCAGTGCGGCGGCGGCAGCCAAAGACTGAAAAGCCGCGGCGAAGAAGAACCACGGCAGGAGTTGGGGCGTTTTATTTTGCATGTTGAAAATTCACCACAGATGAACCCGGATAAACACAAATGAATTATCCAATCCATCTGCGCTCATCTGCGTTCCGCTGTGGTTAGAACTGAAATCCCGTGCGGACGGGTACAATTTTATACGAGTAATTTTTGACGTATCCAAACAGGCGGTCCTGTAACATGCCCCATTCGGACGAGGCGAGGATCTTCCGCGCCTGTTCCACGTCGGACGCGAGCAAGCCCACCTGGATCTGCGGGTACGAGCCGTACAGTGTCGCCCAGGCTTCGGCGGGCTGTAAGCCGAGCCGCTGCACACCGGGCACGAATTCACCGATGACGAATTCGAAATATTCCTGATCGCGTTCCGCCGCGATATCCCAGGTCATGATGACTTTGACTGGCATGTTTACCCTTCGGGCATCTACCCTTGCTGGTAATCCAGCACGACAACCCTGGTTTCCTCGGGCAAACCGGAGCGCGTCACCTTCAGTGAAGGCTGCGCTTCGATTTTACCCAAGCCCATTTCCTTGAGGAATTTGTTGAGCGAGTCGAGGCTGATCTTTGCGGCGGGTGTGGAATAGTGCATGGGGATGACAAGATTCGGCTCGATGAGGCTGACCACTTCCGCGGCTTTGGCGGCGTTGAGGCTGCTCCCGCCTCCCACCGGGACGAGGAGCACGTTCACCGTTCCCAGGGCTTCGACTTCGCTTTGAGTGGGGACCTCCTGCAAATCGCCGAGGTGCGCTACGGTGATGCCGTCGTAATCGAAAACATAAAGCGTGTTGCGGACCTTATCCTTGTTCTTTTTGCCGCCTCCGCCGCCGCCGGTCTGCACGGCAGTGATGAACACGCCGCCGATCTCGAACTCGCCCGCGCCGGTGAGGACGTGGGTCGTGCCCTTGACGGCGTCGCTGTTGTTGTGACCGGGCGCGTCGTGGCTGATGGTGACGATTTCCGCTTTGAGTTTGAGCGCGTCGTACCCCACCGTCTTGTGGTCAAACGGGTCGGTGACGACGGTTGCGTAATTGCGTTCGGTCAAGCGAAAACAGGAATGTCCGTACCAGGTAATTTCCATGTAAAGTAAGCCTCCAGGGAATATTATAACCGATGGATTCAATGCGCCTGAAGGCTGGATTTGGGGAGTGATTCAGTCACCCGCGATCAGTTGTCAGGGGCAAGGTCTTCCTCGATGGATTCGAATTGATTTAGGGCGGTTCGCAAGTCTTCCACGATCTCGGCAGCCAACACGTCAGGAGGCGGCAGGTTGGCAGAATCTTCCAACGACTCGTCCCTCAGCCAGAAGATGTCGAGGCTGACTTTGTCGCGCGCCATCAGTTCTTCGTAGGTAAAACTTCGCCAGCGACCAGACTCATTGGTTGACGACCAGGTTGGGGTGCGTTCGAAGCGGTTATCGGCATGGAAACATTCCACGAATTCGTCGAGATTTCCACGCGCCAGCGGATTCGTCTTGAGCGTAAAGTCCATATTGGTGCGCAAGTCATAGATCCAGAGTTGCTTGGTCCACGGGGTTTCGGAGGCGGGCTTTCGGTCCAAGAAAAGAACGTTGGCTTTGACGCCCTGGGCGTAGAAGATGCCCGTCGGCAGCCGCAGGAGGGTATGGACATCACATTCATGCAGGAGCTTTCTTCGTACCACTTCGCCCGCGCCGCCCTCAAAGAGGACGTTATCAGGAACGACGATTGCCGCCCTGCCGTTCATGTTGAGGATGTTCTTGACATGCTGGACGAAGTTGAGCTGCTTGTTGCTGGTGGAAGTCCAGAAATCTTCACGGACGATGTTCTGCGCCTCGCGTTTGATCTCGCCTTCGTCTGTGACAAAGGTGACGCTGGACTTTTTGCCGAAGGGCGGGTTGGTCAGCACCATGTCGAAGTATTGACCAGGATGGGAGGCGAGGCTATCCGCCACGTGAATGGGGCTGCGACCCGTTGATCCATCGCCATTTGCGCCGATGCCGTGCAAATACAAATTCATCACGCACAGGCGCGCGGTATTGTCCACGATCTCCCAACCATGCAAGGCGTGATGACGAAGATGATTCCACTGGTCGCGGTCGAGGGTATTGTGTGCGGCGATGTAATCGTGCGCGGCGAGCAGGAATCCGCCTGTGCCTGCGGCGGGATCGCAGATGGTTTGACCGGGCTGCGGGCGCATGACATCCACAATCGCCTTGATGAGGGGACGCGGCGTGAAGTATTGACCCGCGCCGCTCTTGGTATCCTGCGCGTTCTTTTCGAGCAAACCTTCGTAAATCTCGCCTTTGACATCAATATCCAAGCCGATCCAGGTCTCGCCGTCAATCAGTTCGATCAGGCGGCGGAGTTTGGCTGGGTCTTGAATTTTATTCTGCGCCTTACGGAAGATTACGGGAATCAACCCCGCGCCTTGACCCAAGCCAGTAAGAATTTCACGGTAATGACTTTCGAGCGCATCACCATCGAGCCGTTGCAGGCTCGCCCAGTTGTATTGAGGCGGGATGGCGCTCGGTCTGCCGAGCATGGACGCGTTTTCCGCATCCATTTTCAGAAAGAGCAGGTAAGTAAGTTGCTCGACGTAATCGCCATAGGACATGCCGTCGTCACGCAGGACGTTGCAGTAATTCCACAGGCGTTGGACGATGGTAGTAGAGGAGGGAGTGTTCATGGATCAGGTTTCAGGTGTCAAGTGTCAGATGTTGGGGTAAGGTTACTTTTTCTTGTGTTTCCTACGGGCTTTCTTAGCCTGTTTTTGTTTTTTCTTTTCCTTCTTTTCCTGGTCGCGCTGGCGGCGTCCTTCTTCGCGGCGCGTTGCTTTCTCGCTTTCCCATGCCAACTTGGGATCTTTCGCCCAGTAAAAACGCGGCGGCGGGGTGAGACGTTTTTTCAACAATCCAACCAGGATTTGGAAATCTTCGAAATCTCCCAGCACGGAAATATCCACCGCGTCTGCCTGATAGGCGCGTTCCACCAGCGGAGCAGCCTCGACCGCTTTTAGTTCAGCCAGGTAATCAATCAAGAAGGCATTGATCGTCTCGCCATTTTCGGCGTATCGTTCCAACGCGGCCTGCAGAGCCTCCACGCAGGCGCTTCGATATTCGGGATTTTGTTTGCCGATCTCCGCCAAGCCATGGGACATCGTAACGGAAGCCCATTTGAATTTATCGGGCTTCAATAAATAATCGCGGAGGGGCGGGATACTCGCTGGACCGATCATCCCCAGAACTTCGGGAATGTCTTCCATAAGCCAATCGGCATTCTCATCTTCATTCCATACGATCAGGCGCACCAGGGATGGAATGGCTTGCTCCGCCTTCAACTGTCCAAGCGCCCGCCAGGCATGGATGGGGGCGTAGGATTCAGGCGCGTTGCTTACATCTTCATCAGGCCAGAAGGATTCGATGTCGTCAAGAATGCGAATCAATTCTGGAGTGTGCTCATCCGTTATGCCGAGTTCCAGATAATTGTGCCATTCGGAAACGCGAGCACTTTTTTCGCCAAGCGAGACGAGCGCCAAAACGGGGGCAGAAAAATCTTTTGGAAAAGTGTATGCCATCGCAATTTTCCTAATCCTCTGTTCCTAATATTAAATCCGTCACATCGTCCAGATATTCCTCCACTTTTTCGGGTGGCGGGATCTTGCGGAGGTTTTCGAGATTGTCTCTGTCCATCTTCCAATTTACGGGGTTATCAATGATGTATTGCCGAATGGCGTTTAATTCACGATCGTTGCGGATGATGTGTTCGTAATAATTGCCTTGCCAAAATTTCGCGCGGCGTGACGGGTCGTTGATCTCGACCCAATCCAAATATACCTTGAATACCAACGATTTGAACGCGCCAACAATATCACCCAACGCGGGCGCGGCGTTGATTTTTTGCGGTTGCGGTATTCTGTAGGGACGGGGCTTGCCCCCGTCCGATGGTGCGCCCCCGTCCGATGGTGCGCCCCCGTCCGATGGTGCGCCCCCGTCCGATGGTGCGCCCCCGTTCAGGATACCCGCAGGGGGTATCCCTACATCCCCATCCGTGTTTTGCGCAATCTGGACGCCCGCAAGGGGCGTCCCTACGTTGTTCCATACGATGAAATGGATGTGATTTGGCATGACAACGAATTCATCCAATTCAATCGTCGGGAACCATGACGGCAACGCGTACCAGACATCATGGATGATTGCATTGACAATTGGATCATCCAAGACATGTTCGCGGTTTTTCGTGCAAATGGTGACAAAATACGCGCCCGCGTTGTGGTAATCATACCCCTTCAATCGAATGGATCGCCGATGATGTTTGGTGGGATCATATTTCATATTCATTCTCCGTAGGGACAGGGCTTGCCCCTGTCCCGGACATCCGCAAATGGACATCCGCAAATGGACATCCGCAAATGGACATCCGCAAACGGACATCCGCAAGGGATGTCCCTACAGTTTGCCCTCGAATGCGGACCGTAACACCGCCTGCCTCAGCCGTGACGCACGCGCCAGCCCCGCCTCCACCGCGGACTCGACCTCGCGGACCACCGACAGCCGCCGCTCGACCTCCGCCACGATTCGCCTCTGTTCCTCCAGCGGGGGAAGGGGAACAGGAATTTGCTGTATACGGAAAAGAGCAAGTTTTGGTTGATTGGTAGAGATTGTCTTTTCAGCAATGGTCGCTTGACCAGATGGACTTGCTAAAGCAAAGTGCAAATACTTTGGCAAAATATCTTTGAGATTACAAATCTTTGCCGCATTCTCTGTCAAATTTGCACCATTCAAAATTTCAGGTATTACGCCAGTCACTCCAATTGTGCCAGCAATTGAAATATAAACATCCTCAGTCGAGATTGTATATCGGCTAATCTGTTCTTGCGTTTCTTCCTTGAGATACTTCAAGTTCTCAGTATTGATTGTTCCATTTTCAAAATCTGTGACACGGATATATGGATACTCCGTTGGTTCATCGGAATATGTATGTTTTGCAGGCAATCTTTTTCCACCTTTTACTTCAGCAACATCGCCAACAGAGACCCACCTCCACCCCTCAGGCAACTCACCCTCACCCCCGTCCCCTCTCCCAGCGGGAGAGGGGTGAGGGGTGAGGGCGCCGCTCACCGCCGCCTTGAGCACGGATGCCTTGTACCGCCTCAACCCCGCGCGGACGCGCTCCAGCGCCGCCACGCCCGCCTCCAAGTCGCTGAACAGTTCCTCGATTCGGCTCACGATCCGTTCTTGCTCAGGGAGTGGTGGAAATGGTAGTTTTAGTTTGGCAAGATTTTTGCGAGAAATTCTTTTGCGTGTTGAGCCACTTTGTAAACTTTCAACATCGGCTCTAAATTGAGGCGAATTAATTGCGTGCATCAACCAGCGATGTTCGGCATTTTTGGTTCGAACAATGCACACATCAACTACAGTTACAGATTGTTTTTTATCGCCTGGAAAAATACAAGCCCTTCCAAGTGGGTCAGGCATACGTGCAATTAGCAAATCGCCTTTTTCAAGAAATGTGCAGCCAAGTTCTAATGCTTTCTCGTGAGTGAGAAATCGGTTTGATCTATTCCGATAATATCCATCGCCAACATCAGCCAATTGAATTAGGCGTATTTCGCCCTCGGGGTCTTGATCTTTGCTTTCAACCCAATCACCATCAATAAAGACACCATCGGAATCTAAAACATCCTCAAGAGTCTTCCACTCCCAACCATCAGGCAAGCTCCTATTCACCATTTACCAATATCCTCTACTCTCTGTACGGGCGGGCCCTGCGTCCGCCCTGCTCGTTGGACGGGGGCAAGCCCCATCCCATGTACGGGCGGGCCCTGCGTCCGCCCTGCTCGTTGGACGGGGGCAAGCCCCATCCCATGTACGGGCGGGCCCTGTGTCCGCCCTGCTCTTTGGACGGGGGCGAGCCCCATCCCATGTACGGGCGGGCCCTGCGTCCGCCCTGCTCTTTGGACGGGGGCAAGCCCCATCCCTACGCATTCAACCTCTCGTTCAATTCATCCAATAACTCATTCAACCGCGTGCCAAAGACGCGCATCGCGCCCACCTGTCCGCCGCGGTTGAAGAACTCGCCGTAATTGAAATCCTCGGCATGGATTTCCAGGTTGACGCCGATGTGCGTCGCCACCTGATCCAGCCACCAGCGCTGCTCGGGCGTGAAGGTCTTGCCCTCGGCTTCCTGCGCCTTCAACCAGTCCGCATAACGTTTCTGCACGCGTTCGGGATACGGCACCAGTTCATCGTCCAACTGCACCGCATGACGCACCAGCGAAACCAGGTCGGTCAACACGCGCCGCAACCCCGCCCCGCGCACGCGGTCACGCTCCAACTGCGCATACGCCCGCCACAACGCCTCCGTCGTCCACGCCCGCGGCGGCTGTGACAACGCCTCCGCCAATTGTTTCAATACATCAAATGTCAACCTGTCGGGGCGGGGCTTGCCCCCGCCCTTCTGGACAGGGGCGAGCCCTGTCCCTACGTCGCGTCGCGGGATCGAATACAAAATCTGCAACGCCGTGACCTCATCCTTATGCTCGGCGATGAACGCCTCGAACGACCGCACCAGCGCCCGCGCCCGCTCCGTCCCCTCCGCGCTGAACCCCGCCTCGATCAACTCATCCTGGCTCACCTCGTCAATCGCCTGCTCATGCCGCGTCGCCATCTCCACCAGCCGCACCCGCAGATCGGGATTGCCCGCCAACGGTCTCACCGCCTCCTCTACAACGTTGGGGTGAGGCTCGCCCCCGCCCTCCTGGATAAGAGCGAGTCCTGTCCCTACGATATCTGGATCAATCGCATCCAGCAGACGATTCGCCATCTCTGCCAACGAAAGCCCGCCGCTTCTTTCGCGGACCTCAGCCTGCTCTGCCGTCCCCAAGCGTTTGCCCAGCCTTGAGAGTCTTCCCGCCAGCGAACTGAGCGTATCCGCGTCCGTCACGCCCATCGCCACCGATTCCAGCAACTGCTTGAACGACTGCGTCCGTTTGCGTTCCAATGTCTGCGGGTCGCTCAACTCCTGGTCAACGATCCCCACCGCGTCAATCAATACGAAGCGATCCTTCGTCCGCGCATCCGACGTCACATTCTGCAACTCGGTCTGACTGACCACGCGCGTCCCGCGTCCCAGCATCTGCTCGAACAACAGCCGCGACTTCACCGCCCGCATGAACAACAGCACTTCCAGCGGCTTGATGTCCGTGCCTGTGGCGATCATGTCCACGGTCACGGCGATGCGCGGGAAATAACTGTTGCGGAAGTCGCTGATCAAATCTTCGGGCTTCCTCCCCGTCACGCGATACGTGATCTTCTGACAGAACTCATCGCCCCTGCCGAACTCCTCGCGCGCGATCCGCACGATGTCTTCCGCGTGGCTGTCGTCTTTGGCGAAGATCAAGGTCTTCGGGACGATCTCGCGCTCGGGGAACATTTCCGTGAACAGTTTGTCGCGAAAGGTTCGGATGATGGTACGGATCTGATCAACGGAAACAACTTCTCGGTCGAGTTGATTCGGGTCGTAGGCAAAGTCATCCTCCAACTGCTCCCAGCGTTCACGCCGCGTCAGTCGGTCGCGTTTTCCGATCCAGAATCCTGCTTCCACGCTGCTGCCCTGCTCCGTGATCTGCGTCCGAATGCGATAGACCTCGCCATCCACATTGACGCCGTCCGCCACCGCGCGCTGGCGTGAATATTCCATCACCAGGTTTTGGTTGAAGAACCCAAACGTCTGCTTCGACGGCGTGGCGGTCAGACCGATCAGGAAGGCATCGAAATATTCGAGCACACCGCGCCACAAATTGTAGATCGAGCGATGACACTCATCCACCACGATGAAATCGTAATACTCGATGGGGAAGTTGGGGTTGTAGCGGATTTCCTTCGGCGGCTGGGCATCGAGCGTCGCGCCCATCTCGAACAGCGATCCCTCTTCGTTCGCCGCGTCGTACTCAGGCTCGCCGCTCAACATCGAATACAAGCGCTGGATGGTGGTGATGTGCACCTTGCTGACCGAATCGAGCACGTTGCTCTGCAAATGCTGGACGTTGTATAACTCAGTGAACTTGCGTCCATCGTCGGGCGTGAGATACTGGTCGAACTCCTTGAACGCCTGCCGCCCGAGATTATTGCGATCCACCAAAAACAAGACGCGCTTCGCCTTCGCATGCTTGATCAACCGATAGACAAAACTCACCGCCGTAAACGTCTTCCCCGATCCTGTCGCCATCTGAATCAACGCCCGCGGACGATTCTCCGCCAGAGATTTCTCAAGATTTTGAATTGCCTCTATCTGCGCACCCCACAAACCCGTGGTGATCAACGGGAATTGCGCCGGCATCTCGCGCAACCGCCCACGCAGGGTCGTCGGGGCAGGGTTTGCCCCTGCCCTTTCTGCGCCGCGGTCAGTCTGGATGGGGGCAAGCCCCGTCCCTACGTCCACCCACTCCGCCAACGTCTCAGGACGATGGAACGTAAACACCCTCCGCGACCGCGGCTCGGGGTCGCGTTCATCACGGAAAAACGTCTCCACCCCCGTGCTCTCATACAAAAACGGCAGTGGCAGCGTTACATGCGGAATATTCGCAGGTAACCCCACCGAATACTTCGCCGCCTGCTCCGCCACTCCCGAAAGCGTCACACCTTCGGGCTTTGCCTCCACCACTCCCACCGCTTTG
Organism: Chloroflexota bacterium; assembly: GCA_024434165.1. Classification (GTDB taxonomy): domain Bacteria; phylum Chloroflexota; class Anaerolineae; order Anaerolineales; family Villigracilaceae; genus Villigracilis. The sequence goes on from QMIW01000014.1 coordinate 36,532, forward strand.
CGATCCACGAACAAAAGATAATCCGCCTCCCCCGTCTCCAATGGAAACTCGCGCACCGCCACCCCGCGCGAAGCATACAAATTCATTTCTGCGCGCGATTGTACAGTCCAACCGCAGGCGGTTAGTTGCTGGTCAATGTTGATGCGGGCGAGTTCTTCGGGGGTGGGCACGTAGTATAGCCCTCTCGTAAAACGATTGTACCGGGATAAAAAAGGAACGTCAACAAAGAATTATAATTCACCAACTCTTTGCCTTCGGAAACCGAATGCCCAAAACCAAACTCCTTCCCTATCTCGAAGCCCTGTTCGCCGTGGTCGTCTGGGGCGCGTCGTTCATCGCTACAAAAATCGCAGTCGGGCAGATCTCGCCCGTCTCTGTGGTGTGGCTGCGTTTTGCAATGGGGCTTCCCATCCTGTTTTTTGCCGTCCTCATGCGCAGGCAATTTGCGCTCCCCCAAAAATCCGAATGGCTGTATTTCGCGCTGCTGGGCTTTTTGGGCATCTCCTTCCACCAATGGCTGCAATCGAACGGGTTGATCACCGCGCAAGCCACCACCACCGCGTGGATTGTCGCCACCACGCCCGCGTTCATCGCCATTCTCGGTTATCTCGTCCTCAAGGAGAAACTTACCCTCATACAAAGTTTCGGCATCGTGCTTGCAATGCTCGGCGTACTGGTGGTGGTCGGCAAGGGCGACTTTGCCAGCCTCGCCGTTGGGAAGTTCGGCACAATCGGCGATTTTCTCATCCTCATCAGCGCGGTCAATTGGGCGGTGTTTTCCATTCTTTCACGGCGCGGGCTGAGAGATCATCCTTCCACAAGATTGACGTTTTGGGTCATGACCATCGGCTGGCTGATCACTTCCGCCGCGTTCTTCGCGCAGGGCAAAACCGCCGAACTTGCGCTGCTCGATGCCCGCGGCTGGTGGGCGATGATCTACCTCGGCATTTTCACAACGGGTCTCGCCTACATTGCCTGGTTCGATGCGCTTGCCCAGCTCCCCGCCGCGCAAACGGGCGCATTCCTTTTTCTCGAGCCGCCGTCCAGCATGATCGTCGCGGCAATCGTTTTGAACGAGCAGGTTACGCCCGCTTCCATCGCCGGCGGCGCAGTCATCCTCTTCGGCGTATGGCTGGTGAATCGGCAGGGTTGAAGGTTGGATTATGAAGTCGCGCACAACTCCAAACGCAAGCGTCGAAAAGACCGGAAACGGCTATCTCTTGAAAATCCCCGCCGGGGACTCATCCGCCTACCGGTTTGTGCAGATGGACGATTATTTCGGTCTCCCGCGCCGAAGATTCCCGCATCATTCCCTGACGTTGAGCCTGCGTGCCAGAACCTCAGCCTTTCCCCTGCCTGGGACCTGGGGCTTCGGGCTGTGGAACGATCCCTTCGGCATGTCGCTGGGATTTGGCGGAAGGCGCTGGCAGTTCCCCACCTTGCCGAATGCGGCGTGGTTTTTCGGGGCATCGAAGGAGAATTATTTGTCGTTCACAGGCGAAGGTCGAGTAGAGACGCCAAGACCACCGTTACCCGGAAACGGATTTCTCGCACAAACCTTCCGCTCGCCGAAGTTTCATCCGCTTCTGATTCCTGCCGGGTTGGTATTGCCCTTCTCCGCAAAAACGACGCGGCGAATGCTGGGAAGAATCATTCAAGAAGACGGTTTGGATATTGCAGAACATCGGGAGCAAACTCCCGGAGTCCATAACGGGGTGGACGTCACTCAATGGCACAGCTACCAACTCGAATGGAGTCCGAAGCGCGTGGTCTGGCAGGTGGACAAGGTACAGGTGTTCGAGTCGCCGATAAGTCCGAATCCGCCGCTGGGGCTGGTGATATGGATTGACAATCAATATGCGGCATTTACCCCCGAAGGAAAGATCGGGTTCGGAGTGCTGGAGAACCCCGAACCCGCATGGCTCGAAATCGCCGACCTGAAACTGGCGTAGCGCAAAATTATTTCGGTGCTACCAGAACTAAAAATACGCTCCTGGCGGCGGCTTGAGCAGAAATCTGTTTTCTAAAAACTTACGACCGGCTACTTACCAGAACGCTGGCAGAAAGTGGCGCAGCAACGCATCCGCGATGAGACCGAGGATGAGCAAGCCGCCGAACCTGCGGTTGTGCTGGAAGGTAAAGCCGGAGAACCATACGGGCCAGGCGGGCCAGCCTTCGGGCGGTTGGGCGGGCTTGGGGCGGTTCATCACCTTGAGGGCGGTCAGCGCCTCTTTATAGGCAAGGAGCACGACGAGCATGGCGGGGGTAAAGTAGCGCGGCACAAAGACAAGATAAGCGATGACCAGATAAATCAACACGATGGCGGCTTGATTCACGCGGCGGGCGGCTGCCTCCCCCACGCGGACGGGAAACGTGCCGACGCCTTTGGCTTGGTCGTCTTCGCGCTTGTCTATGTGTTTGGCAACGTTGATGCTGGCAACGCTCAGTCCGAAGGGAACGCCCGCGATGACAACGTTCCAGTTCCAAACGCCGGTGAGGACGAAATACACACCGGCGATCATGATGGGCCCCCAGATGAGGAAGATCATGAATTCGCCAAGCCCCCAATACTTGAAGGGATAGGTGTAGGCGAGAAGGACGAGCCCGCCAAACCCGAAGAGGACGAAGGTGACGGGCGAGAAATCCGTGCGAAACAGGGCATAGACGCCCGCCAGAACCGCCAGCGCGCCGCTGACGATGAACCAGCGGATGGAGGTTTTGGTATCCCAAAAATTTTGCACGAGCGGATGCACGCCGTACTGCGCGCGGAAATAGTTGTCCTTGTCCACGCCGCGGTTGAAGTCGGTGTAGTCGTTGAGGATGTTGTTCGTGCCGTGCGCGATGAACAAACCGAGGGTGACGATGATGAACGTGAGCCAGTCGAAGGTCCCGTCGCGGGCGGCGAGGATGCCGGCGATGACACAGGAATACACCGTGACCAGCGTCACGGCGGAACGGGTGGCAATCAGCCATTTGGAAACGACATCGAGCGCGTCCCACTCTTTTTTGTCGTCCATTTTGATGAGCTGCCAGGAGGCTTTGCGCCACATGGAGAAATTGATGGGCATGGTGCTCTCTCCTTGGGTCAAATTGGTTATGCGGTAATCGGATAGATTATGTAGGATTATACAACCAATTTGTGAAAAATGGAACTTTCTGACATGGAAGGGAATGGTGAACCAAGACTTCATGAGCGCTCCTGCCGCAGCCCCCGGCGGCGGGGACGCCGTCTTGAGCAAGTTACTTGAGCAAGTTAAACGAGAAGTCTTTTGTTTATCGCCGGTGGAAATCACATCCCCAGTCTTTTGGCTTCGTTCCAGAAGGCGTCCATTTCTTCGAGCGTCATATCGGAGAGATTCCGTCCCTGTTCCTTTGCGCGCTTTTCCACGTGGGCAAAGCGGCGTTTGAATTTGAGGTTCGCCTCCCTCAAAGCGGATTCGGCGTCCGCGTCCCGCCAGCGGGCGAGGTTGACCAGCACGAAGAACAGGTCGCCCAACTCCGCTTTGACCTGTTCCGGGTTACCGGCGGTTTTTATCTCTTCGATCTCTTCGCGGATCTTATCCAGCACGCCTTCGACTTCGGGCCAGTCAAAACCGACGCGCGCGGCGCGCTCCTGGTACTCCTGCGCCTGACTCAAGGCGGGCAGGGCGGCGGGCACTCCATCTAAAATCCCCTTATCCTCTTTCTTCCCTTCGACGCCGCTCAGGGCAAGCTCTCTTCTTTCTTTCTCTTTCAACTTCTCCCAGTTCTGCAAAACTCCATCCACCCCCTCCAGTTTCAAATCTCCGAACACATGCGGGTGGCGGCGGATGATTTTTTCGTAGATGTGCTGGATAACCCCGGTCATGTTGAAGTCCCGGCTCTCGCTGGCAATCTGGGCATTGAGGACGACCTGCAGCAGCAGATCGCCGAATTCCTCGCGCATGCCGTTCGTGTCGTTCGTATCCATGACGGATAACGTCTCGTAGGATTCTTCGAGCAGGTGTTTGCGAAGGGTTTGATGAGTCTGCTCCCTGTCCCACGGACATCCATCCGGCGCGCGCAAGTGAGCCACGATCTCGGCAAAGGACTCGAAGGATGTCCCCTCCCCCAATGAAGGAATGTACAGGCAGACGGGAGGCTGCAGGTCGAAGGTTGAAGGTTGCAGGTCGCCAAGCTGCTCGACTTTCGATACCTGCCCTTCGACAAGATACACTTTATGCCCTTCCGGATAGACCGCCAGCAACACCGCCTTCACCTGCGAAGCCAATTCCTGCGAGTCAATGCCGAGAATCAACGTATCCACGTCCGGCGGGGTGGGCGGATAATGCCGGGAGGTAAACTCCGCTCCATCGAGCAGGGTCAACTTCGAGGGCGGGGCGAGGCGGAGCGTCTCGAAGATGGAGGCAAGTTGGGAAAAGTCCATGCTTTCTCCTTAAAAACGTAATTGGTAACTCGTAATTACGAATTACCAATTACACCACTTCGTGTGTCGGAATGGAAATATTTTAACGCTTGGTGTAGGTCGGCGCCTTGCGGGCTTTCTTGAGACCGGGTTTCTTGCGTTCCTTCACGCGGGCATCGCGGGTGAGCAAGCCCTTCCGGCGCAGGGCGGCTGTCCAGTCTGCGTTGAGGCGCTGGAGCGCGCGGGCGATGCCGAGGCGGATGGATTCAACCTGTCCTGCCACGCCGCCGCCGTTGACCAGCACGGTCACGTCGTATTTGCCGGATTCCTGACCGACCGCGCTGAACGGGCGCAGGACGCTTTCCACATCGCCATAGCGGGAGAAGAACGCCGCCGCTTCCTTTTCATTGACGACGAACTTGCCGCTGCCAGCCATTACGCGCACGCGGGCGGTGCTTGCCTTGCGGCGGCCAATGCCTTCGTAGTATTGAGCCATATTCTCTTACCTCTTATTCCAAAACTTTCGGGTTCTGCATGCCGTGCGGATGTTCGGGACCGGCGTAAAGCTTCAAACGCTTGAGCACCGAGCGTCCCATGCGGTTGTGCGGCAGCATGCCCCACACCGCCTCGCGCAGGACGCGGTCGGGATAGGCGGCAAGCTGGTCGCGCAGGGAAATGCTTTTGATGCCGCCGGGATAGCCCGAAACGCGGTGATACTGCTTGGAAATCAGGCGCGATTTGGTCTTGGTTCCGGTCACGGTCACGCGCCCGCAATTGACCACCACCACGAAGTCGCCCATTTCCACGCCGGGCGTGAAGGAGGGCTTGTGCTTTCCAAGCAAAATATGCGCGATGCGCGCGGCAAGGCGTCCCAGGTTCTGCCCTTCGGCATTGATGACAACCCAGTCGCGCTGAATGTCAGCGGCTTTCGGATAATACGTCTTCTGTTGCACTTTCGTCTCTCCGTTTTTTTAATATCTTTCCAGATGATCCATATTCGACTTCGACCAGCGTCAGTCCGTGAGCGGGAGCCAGCCCGGCGGGAAGTTTTCCCCGCCCTTCGAGGGCATGCCGGACTTCATCCACCGGAACTTTTCCCTGCGCAAGGGATACCTGCACAAAGACCAGTCTTCTGACCATGCGATACAAAAACGCATCCGCCCGGACCTCGAACTGCCACTCACCATCGGGCTTTTTTCTCCACTCGGATTTTGTCACCGTGCGCACCGTCGTCCCTTTTTCGGATGTCGGCGAACCGAAGGCAGCAAAATCATGTGTGCCGAGGAAGATTCCAGCGTTCTGTTTGAGCGCGCTGCCGTCCACAGGGGGATGCACGCGCCAGGCGAACTTTTCGCGTAACGGGTCGCGGATCGGCTCACAGAACAGCCTGTAGCGGTACGTCCGCGAGAGGGCATCGAAGCGCGGGTGAAACGCCGCAGATACCGGGCGCAGGCTTCGGGCTGCAAGGTCGGCAGGCAGTTCCGCGTTGAGCGCCTGGAGCAGGGTCTCTGCCGGGTGCGCCCATTCGTCGAAATCGAAGGCGGCAGCCTGCCCGGCTGCATGCACTCCCGTGTCGGTCCGTCCAGCCATCAAAACGGACTTGCCAGACCAGCCGATTTTGTGAAGGGCTTTTTCCAACTCGCCCTGCACCGTCCGGGAGCGCGCCTGCCGCTGGCTGCCGGAAAACCCGGAGCCATCGTAGGCAAGGATCACCTGGTAACGTGCCATTACTTAGAGATTAGAGAATAGAGATTGGTTATTGAAGACTAGTCTCTAGCCTCTACTTAATCTAGTCTCTATTCCTCAACCAGTTCCAGAACCACCATCTCGGCGGAGTCGCCGAGGCGCGGACCGAGTTTGGTCACGCGGGTGTAACCGCCGTTGCGGGAGGCAAAGCGGGGGGCGATCTCATCGAACAGGCGCTTGATGAGCTGGTTATCGCCCAGTTTGGAAGCGGCAAGACGGCGGGCGTGAACCTTCTGTTCGGCGGAGCCGTCGGCGCTGTTTTTGGCAAGCGTGATCAGGCGTTCGGCGTCGCCGCGGATGGCGGCGGCTTTCGCTTTGGTGGTCTGAATCCGCTCGTGAGTAAAGAATTGTTTGATCAGGTTGCGGCGCAGGGCGATGCGAGCGCCCTTGGTGCGTCCCAACTTGTAACCTGCTACTGAATGTCGCATTTCTTAATTCTCCGATGGTTGGTCTTTCAGGAAGCCTTTTTCGCGCATCTTTTCGCGGAGCTCATCGAGACTCTTCTCGCCGAAATTGCGAATGGACATGACCGCCGACTCGCCCTTTTCGAGCAGGTCGAGCACGTCGCCCACCGTGGTGATGCCTGTGCGCTTCAGAGAGTTGAAGACGCGCACGGAAAGGTCGAGGGCTTCCACCGGCGTATCCGCCATTTCACTGCTCAGGCGGCTTCCCGAGGTCTCGCGTTCCACAGCCACCGCCAGCATTTCCTCGTTGACGCCCGCAATGTAGCGCAGGTGGTCAATGAGAATGCGCGCGGAGTTGCTGAGGGCGCGTTCGGGGGAAACTGTGCCGTCTGTCCAGATTTCCAAAATCAATTTATCGTAATTCGTGCTCTGCCCCACGCGGGCGGATGCCACCTCCCAGTTGACGCGCTTGACCGGGCTGAAGATGGCGTCCACCGGCAGTTCGCCGATGGGCATGTGCCCGGAGCGGTCGTTGGCGGGGGAATATCCGCGTCCACGTTCGACGACGAACTCGACGTCGAGCTTCGTCTTGGGATTGTCCACGGTAAAGAGGTACGTGTCAGGGTTGACGATCTCGACCTCGGCGGGAGTGATGACGTCCGCCGCAGTGACCGTGCCCTCGCCGCGCACTTCGAGGTGCATGCGCGCGCTGTCCACACCGTCCATCTTGATGCGAATCTGCTTGATCTGAAGCATCACCTGGATGACGTCTTCGCGCACGCCGGGAATGTCGCTGAATTCATGCAGGACATCCGCAAAGCGCACGGATGTGATTGCGGAGCCCTCCAGGGAGGAAAGCAGAACGCGGCGCAGGGCGTTGCCCAGCGTCACACCGTAGCCGCCTTCCAGCGGGCTGATTACGAATTTGCCGTAGTTTCGAGCCTCTGCTTCGCGCTCGATCTTCGGCATGACCATGTTCGTGATGATACCCGTCACGGTTCACCTTTCCCTTTTGAATCAGGCTCCGGGTCGCAGACCAGCCAGCGGTCCCGACCCGAAGCGGTAGAAGGATTAGCGTCTGGAGTAGTATTCGACGATCAATTGTTCGTCGAGACTTCCGTCAATTTCAGCGCGTTCCGGCATGCGCGCCACCGAGCCGCTCATCGCTTTCAGGTCGCGGTTGAGCCAGGCGGGGTACGTCCGTTTTTCGGCGAGGTCGCCGAGTTCTTTGAAGTAGGGCAGTTTGCTCGAGCCTTCGCGCACGGCGATGGTATCCCCTTCGCTGAGGAGCATGGAGGGGACATCGGTACGGCGGCCGTTCACCAGGAAGTGTCCATGGGTGACGAGCATGCGAGCCTGCGCGCGGCTGGAGGCAAAGCCGAGGCGGTAAACCACGTTATCGAGGCGCGACTCGAGGATTTGAAGCAGGTTCAAACCGGTAAGACCGCGCCGGGTGATGGCGGTGTCGTAGTAGCGGCGGAACTGGCGTTCCAAAACGCCGTAGATGCGGCGGGCTTTCTGTTTGGCGCGCAGCTGGCGGGCAAAGTCGGAGGCGCGGCCCGTGGCGGAACCGCCGCCGCGGCCTGCGGTGCGGCCGTGTTGACCGGGCGCGAAATTGCGCCGTTCAAAGGCGCATTTGGGAGTGAAACAACGCTCGCCTTTGAGGTAGAGTTTTTCGCCCTCGCGGCGGCAAAGTTTACAAACCGGACTTAATGATTTAGCCATAAATTAACAACCTCACTTACACGCGCCGCTTCTTGGGCGGGCGGCAACCGTTGTGCGGAACCGGGGTCACATCGGCAATCGAACGAACTTTCAAGCCAAGCGCCTGCACCGCGCGGATGGCGTTCTCGCGTCCCGGTCCGGGACCTTTGACGAACAGGTCCACTTCCTGGAGCCCCAGCTGCTGGGCGGCTTTGATGGCCTGCTCGGCGGCAAGGCGCGCGGCAAACGGGGTGCTCTTGCGGGAGCCTTTGAACCCTGCCGAGCCTGCGGAACCCCAGGCAACGGTGTTGCCTTCGGTATCGGTCACGGTCACAATCGTATTATTGAAGGAAGCAAAGATATGCACCTGCCCGTAGGACAGGGATCGCTTCCCTTTTTTCGCGCCGGAGGCGCGGCGGGTGGAACGAACACTCTGAGCCATGTTTCTTTAATTACCTTTCGGACAGGATTACTTCTTGGCGCCGCGGCGGCGTCCGCGACCGGCAACGGTCTTCTTGACGCCCTTGCGGGTGCGCGCGTTGGTCTTGGTGCGCTGACCGTGAACGGGCAGGTTGCGGCGATGGCGCAAACCGCGGTACGAGCCGATTTCGATCAGGCGCTTGATGTTCATCTGGACTTCGCGGCGCAGGTCGCCTTCGACCTTGTAATGCTTGGCGATGTAGTCGCGGATGGCGGCCACTTCGGCTTCCGTCAGGTCTTTGATGCGCGTATCGGGGTTGATTTTGGTATCCGCCAAAATCCTGCGCGCGCGAGTGGGACCAATGCCGTAAAGGTAGGTCAAGCCTACTTCTGTCCGCTTGTTGCGGGGAAGATCAACACCTTCAATTCTCGCCATAGGTCACTACCCTTGTCTCTGTTTGTGTTTTGGATTTTCGCAAATGATATAGACGCGTCCCTTGCGCCGGACAATGCGGCACTTGGCACAGCGTTTGCGAATGGAAGGCGAAACTTTCATGAAAAATTCTCCTTGCTTGCGGCTGTATCATGGACAGCCAAAGTTCTGATTATACCGGTCGTTTACCAATTCGTCCATACTATTCGGCGGTTTTGCGGATTCACAGGACAGTCAGGATAAGAGGTTCTCCTTCGGTGACGGCGACTGTATGTTCAAAATGCGCCGTCAGGGACCCATCCGCAGATACCACCGTCCATTGATCGGGCAGGACGCGCGTTTCGTACGTCCCAACGAGCACCATGGGCTCGAGTGCAATGGTCATGCCGGGTTTGAGGACGACACCGCTTCCCGCCATGCCGACATTTGGCACCTGGGGACCTTCGTGCATATCCTTCCCGACGCCGTGTCCCGTGTATTCACGGGTGACGTGGAGACCATTGCTTTCCACATATTTTTGTATCGCCGCCGAGATGTCGCCGGTGCGCCTGCCTTTGCGCATCTTTTCGATGCCCGCATACAGCGCGCCTTCGGCGACTTCGAGCAGGCGCTTCGCCTCGGGGGAGATCTCCCCCACCCCGGCGGTAAACGCCGAGTCTGCAACGAAGCCCTGATGGATCGTGCCGCAGTCAATGGAGACGATGTCCCCTTCCTTCAGCCTGCGCTTCGGGTGGGGGATTCCATGCACCATTTCGTCGTTGATGCTGACGGTGATGGAGGCGGGGAACGGCGGGCGTCCATAGCCTTTGAACGGCGATACACATCCGTATGACTTCAGCGCTTCCTCAGCAGCCGCGTTGAGGTCGGCTGTCGTCACACCCGGTTGTAAAAGTTCCTTCACTTTCGCCAGAACGGTTGCGTTGATGCGGCCCGCTTCGCGCATGATCTTCAACTCGGCGGGGGTCTTGATGTTGATCTGGCGTTCGTGAAACATTACGAATAAACCTTTGTTCGATGCGGTGGAGCGTGGTGTGCTCCACGAAATCGCAATAATGCCTATTTTTTCAGGGCGGCAAGCAGCTCCGCCGTGACTTGCTCGACGGGATGCGTGCCGTCTATTTCGACCAGTTTGCCAGCCTTGCGGTAGTAGTCCACGAGCGGCATGGTCTGTTCAAGGTACACGCGGATGCGTTTGGTCACGGTCTCGACCTTGTCATCCTCGCGCTGGTACAGTTCGGAGCCGTCCACATCGCAGATGCCTGCCTGCTTTGGCTGGTTGAACTTTTCGTGATAGATGTGTCCCTGTGCGCGGCAGGTCCAGCGTCCGCTGGCACGCTCGACGAGGATCGGCTCCGCCGCGGTGATGTAGGGGACGAAATCTACCTCGCTGTTGAATTCCGCCAGCATTTTCTCGAGCGCATCCGCCTGGGCTGGAGTGCGGGGAAAGCCGTCTAAAATGGCGCCAGCCTCACAGTCCGGGCGGGAGATGCGGTCTCGAATCATGCGGATGGTTACGTCATCGGGCACCAGTTCGCCCTTGTCCATGAAGGATTTGGCAAGTTTCCCAAGTTCGGTCTGGTTCCTGAGATTCTCACGGAAGAGGTCTCCAGAGGAAACGTGCGCCAGTTTTGTAGTTTCGGACAATATCTTGGCTTGCGTACCTTTGCCGACGCCCGGAGGACCGAGCAGGACGATGAAGGTTGCCATGATTCTCCTTAGCGGACGAGCAGGGAGTCCTGGTAGCCGTGCAATTTCAGTTCGGCGTCAATGTTCTGGAAGGTATCGCGCACCACGCCAACCACGATGAGCAAGCCCGACGAGGAGACGAGGAAGATGCCGGTACTGTTCGCGGCGGAGAGGTTGAATGCGCCCAACAGCAAGCCAAGCAGGAACGGCATGATCGCAACCAAGCCGAGGAAGACCGCGCCCACGAGGGTGATGCGGCGCTGGACTGTGCTCAGGTATTTCTGGGTCGCTTCGCCCGTATGCACGCCGGGGACATTCGCGCCCACCTTCTTGAGATTTTCGCCATAGTTCTGCTGGTCGAACAGCACGGCGGTGTAGAAGAAGGTAAACGCAACCACCATGACGAAGTAGATGATCCAGTAACCCCAGTTGCTCGTGCCTGTGGCGCCAAAGAAGTTCTGGATGCCGAGGAAGAATTCGGCGACGCCCGGGTTTTCGCTGCGCGTAAAGTAACTGGCAACGATGGCGGGGAATTGCAGGATGGCGCTGGCGAAGATCAGGGGAATCATGCCGGAGAGATTGACCATGAGCGGCAGGGTGCCTTTCACCGGCATGGACATGCGGTTGCCGACACGGCGCCCGGGGTACATGACCGGGACGTTGCGGCGTCCCTGCTGAACGTAAACGATGGCAAGCACCGTCAACACGATGATGACGATGGTGAACGCAAGCATGACCCAGCGGGTGGCTTCATCTGCAAGCAGCGATGCGAGGTTGGCGGGCATTTGAGAGACGATACCCGCAAAGATCACCAGGGAAAGCCCCTGCCCGCGGATGCCGTATTCGGAGATCAACTCGCCCATCCAGATGGCGAACATGGTGCCAGCCGTCATCGCGATCAGCACCGTCCACGAGGAGAGCGCAATTTCGGGGTCAACCAGGTCGAACGGCAAAATCTCCTGACCGATGGGGGAACTGAGGGAGAGCGAGTTGAAGATGTTGATCTGTCCGATTGCGGAAAGCGCCGCCATCGGCACAGACAGATAATACGTCCACTTTTCCTGCCAGCGGCGTCCTTCGCGGGGGTCTTCCTGAATTCGTTTCTGCAGCGAGGGGATGATGGGGATCAACAGCTGCAAGATGATCTGGGCGGTGATGTAGGGATAGACGCCCATGGACAGCAGGGAGAAGTTGGAGATCGTGCCGCCCGAAAGCAGGTTGAGGAAATCGAGGAAGTTGCCCTGACCGGTGGTCGAATTGCGGAATGCGGCGAGGATGTCATGATCCACGCCGGGGGCGGGAATGTTCGCCGCAATGCGGTAGATCACCAGGATGATCAGGGTGATGACCAGTTTGCGGCGGATGTCTTCCGATTTCCAAAGATAACGCCAGCCTGAGAAGGTGGTCTTCATGAAAGGTATCCTTTTTAGGCGATCAATTCCACCGTGCCGCCAGCCTTTTCGATCTTGGCTTTGGCGCCGGCGCTCACCCGATGGACGCGAACCTTGAGGGCGACGGTCATCTCACCGCGGCCGAGAACAACGACCGGGTTGCGCGAGTCGCGCAGGAGGTGCGCTTCCGCCAGGGATTCGGGCGTCACTTCCGCATTGGCTTTGAACGCCTCGGAGAGTTGATCCAGGTTGACTTCGTTGTATTCAACCTGGTTGGGCGGGGTAAAGCCTTCACCGCGAATGAACGGCAGGCGGCGGTAGAACGGCAGGTTGCCGCCCTGACGGTACAGGTGCCCGCCCTCGCCGGAGCGCGCGCCCGCACCTTTGGTGCCGCGCCCGGCGGTCTTGCCCTGCCCCGCCGAAATGCCGCGCCCAACGCGTTTTCTTTCCTTTTTAGACCCGGGATTGGGTACGAGATCGTGTAGTTTCATATCAAAACACCTACTCTTCGATCTTGAGCAAATGAATCACCTTGTTCAGCATGCCGCGCAGGGCGGGGGTGTCCTTATGCTCGACAGTTTGATGCAAACGGCGCAAGCCCAGCGCTTTGACCGTGGCTTTCTGGTCCTTGCTGTAACCGATGGCGCTGCGCACCAGGGTTACGCGGATGGTCTTGCCGGCGGTTTCCTTCTTAGGCATGTTGCTTCCTCCGTTCCCAGAATGGGAGCAGTTCCTCCGCACGTTTGCCGCGGCGGGCGGCTTCGGCTGCCGGCGAGCGCAGGTTGTCGAGCGCGTCGAAGGTCGCCATGACCACGTTCAGAACGTTCGCGCTTCCCATGGATTTGGTCAGGATGTCGCGCACGCCAGCCACTTCCAGCACGGCGCGCACGCCGCCGGCGGCGATCACACCCGTACCGGCGGAAGCAGGTTTGAGGAAGACGCGCGCGCCCGCCACCTTGCCCAGCGATTCATGCGGGATGGTGGTGCCAGCCAGGTTGACGGAGCGCAAATCCTTGCGGGCGCGGTCGGAGGCTTTTCGCATCGCATCCGGGACGGCGTTGGCTTTTCCAACGCCCAGGCCGATCGTACCCTTTTTGTCGCCGACCACCACCGTCACGCGGAAGCGGAAGCGGCGTCCGCCCTTCACCACTTTTGCCACGCGGGCGATTTCGATCACGCGCTCTTCAAAGGCGTCCTGCGATTCGTATTGTTGTTTTTCAAATTGAGTTTCTGCCATATCGTTCTCCAAGTCGTAACGACCCTGCTAGAATTGCAGGCCGCCTTCACGCGCGCCGTCTGCCAGCGCTTTCACGCGTCCGATGTAGCGGAAACCGCCGCGGTCGAACACCACCGAGGAAATTCCTCTGGACTTGGCGCGCTCGGCAATCGCCTTGCCGACGGCTTTGGCTTGATCGGACTTTTTCAAGCCCTTCATGGCTTCGCGCAGTTCCTTATCCACGGTGGAGGCGGAAACGAGGGTGTTCCCTTCCACATCGTCAATGATCTGGGCGTAAATGCCGGTAAGGCTCTTGAAGACATTCAACCGCGGGCGGTTGGGGGTACCAAAAACATGCTTGCGAACGCGCGCGTGACGGCGCTCGCGAGCGACTGAGCGACTCTTTCCAGCCATGGATTACTTGGCTCCTTTCCCGGCTTTGCCAGCCTTGCGGCGGATGCGCTCGCCGAGGTAGTGCAGACCCTTGCCGTGGTACGGCTCGGGCGGACGCACCTTGCGGATGTTCGCAGCCACCTGGCCGACCAATTCCTTATCGAAGCCCTTCACCTTGATCTGGCGGGTCTTCGCATCCGTTTCAAACGACACACCCGCCGGGGGTTCGATCTTGACCGGGTGTGAATAACCGACGAACAGGGCGAGTTTGCTGCCTTCCATTTCGGCGCGGTATCCCACGCCTTCCACTTCGAGCACAACTTCGAATCCCTTGCTCACGCCGTGAATCATGTTGGCGAGCACGGCGCGGGTGGTTCCATGCAGGGCGCGTTCTTCGGGATTATCCGACCGGCGCGAAATCTTCAAAAGGTTGTTCTCCATTTCGATGCCGATCAGGCTGGAAAACTCCCGTTGAAGTTCGCCCTTCGGTCCCTTCACGCGGACCTTGGAGCCATTCAGCTCCACCTGCACCCCGCTGGGGATTTCTACAGGTAAACGACCAATGCGAGACACAATAAACCTCCTACCACACCTTGCAGATGATCTCGCCGCCCACGCCCAACTGTCGGGCGCGCGCGCCGGTCATGACGCCCTTGGGGGTGGAGAGAATGGCAACGCCAATTCCCGAAAGCACCCAGGGGATATCCGTCTTCTTGGTGTAGATGCGGCGTCCCGGCGAGCTGATGCGCTCCAAACCGGAGAGAACCGCGCGGCGCTGACGGCGCTCGCCGACGTATTTGATCTTCAAACGCAGGACCTTCTGCCCTTCGCGTTCGCCGTCCACCACTTCGTAATTCTCGAGAAAGCCCTCTTCCTTGAGAATCTTGGCGATCTCGAGTTTCATTTTCGAGTTGGGCATGGCAACCTGGGCATGACCCGCCATAACGGCGTTGCGGATGCGGGTCAGCATATCAGCAATTGGATCAGTGAATGACATGACTCTACCTCCACCCGGCTACCAGGACGACTTCACGACGCCGGGGATATTGCCCTTCAACGCCAGTTCGCGGAAGCAGATACGGCATAGACCGAAACGGCGCATGTACCCGCGCGGACGCCCGCAGCGCTGGCAGCGGTTTCGCACCTGCACAGCGTGGCGGCGGCGTAATTCACGATATTGCATACATTTCTTTGCCATAACTAAGCTTCCTTCTTGCCGCTGAACGGCATTCCGAGCATTTTCAATAAAGCGCGCGCTTCGTCGTCGTTCTTCGCGGTCGTCACGATGGTGACTTCCATGCCGCGCAATTTGTCAATCTTGTCGTACTCGATCTCGGGGAAGACCAACTGGTCTTTGAGACCGAGCGTGTAATTCCCGCGTCCGTCGAAGGCATTGGCGGAAACACCGCGAAAGTCGCGCACGCGCGGCAGGGCGATGTTGACCAGGCGGTCCAGGAATGCCCACATGCGGGGTCCGCGCAGGGTCACTTTGGTGCCGATCAGGCGTCCTTCGCGCAGCTTGAAGTTTGCAATGCTCTTGCGCGCCTTGGTCTGGACGGGTTTCTGCCCGGTGACCTGCATCAGGTCGCTCACGGCAGACTCGAGCGCCTTGGGGTTATCCAGCGCCTCGCCGAGACCGATGTTCACAACGATCTTTTCCAGACGCGGGACCTGCATCACGTTCTTGAAACCGAATGCCTTGAGCAAAGCCGGGGTTATTTCGTTTTTATAGCGTTCCTGCAATTTGTTCATCTTCATCTGCTCCACAGGCTAGTCAATTGCGGTTTCGCAATTCTTGCATACGCGATGCGCGCCTTCCTCGTCCCGCTGGACGCCGACGCGCGTGGCTTCGTTGCACTTCGGGCAGACGAGCATCACGTTCGAGATGTCAATCGGACCCTCGAACTGGACACGTCCCGGGTTCATCTGGCGGTTCCCAGCCTGCACCTGCTTTTGATGCTTGGTGCGGATGTTCACGCCCTGAACCACAATACGGCGTTCGTCCAGAAGCACGTTGATGACCTCGCCGCGTTTGCCTTTATCTTCGAGACGGCCGCTGATTACTTCGACCGTATCACCTTTTCGAATCTTGACCTTCATTCCCAGCTCCTACAGCACTTCCGGGGCAAGCGACACGATCTTCATGTAGCCCATGTCGCGCAGTTCGCGCGCCACCGGACCGAAGATGCGGGTGCCCCGCGGGTTTTCGCCGTCTGCATCCAGAATGACCGCGGCGTTATCGTCAAATCGAATGTACGAGCCGTCTTCGCGGCGCCATTCCTTCGTGCAGCGCACAATGACGGCTTTCACAATTTCGCTCTTCTTCACGGAGCCCTGCGGCGCGGCGGCTTTGACGGTTGCCACCACCACGTCGCCGATGGCGCCGTATTTGCGCTTGGAGCCACCCAGCACGTGGATGACAAGCAGTTCGCGTGCGCCGGTGTTATCGGCGACCTTCAATCGTGATTCATGCTGGATCATGGCTTACTCTCCCACGCCCTGGTCGGCGGTGCGGGTCTCACGCTTGACGACGGTTTCAACCGCCCAGCGCTTCTCGCGGGACAGCGGACGGGTCTCCACGATACGGACCTCGTCCCCGATCTGGCAGCCGATCTCGTCGTGAGCCTTCACGCGCATGCTCGAATACACCACCTTCTTGTACAGGGGGTGGCGGAACTTGCGGGTGATCTCCACCACGACCGTTTTGGTCATTTTATTGCTGGTTACTACGCCAGTCATGCGGCGACGATTGTTCATTTTGCACCTTCCACAACAGCGGCGCGTTCGAGTTCGCGCAGAATGGTTTCCATGCGGGCGATGTCCTTGCGCAACAGGTTCAGGCGGCTGGTATCCGTCAATTGACCGGTGACCTGCTGGAAGCGCAGGCGCATCAATTCGTCACGCGCGTCTGCGATCTTCGTGCGGATTTCCTCGGACGCCAGTTTACGAATTTCTTCGGCTTTCATTGCCTTCATTTCTATTCTCCTCCTGCGTGGCGGCCCACAACCTTGGTCTTGATGGAGAATTTATACTGGGCGCTCTTCAGGGCGGCCACCGCCACATCTTCAGACAAACCGCCAACTTCGAACATGATGCGGCCCGGCTTGACGACAGCCACGTAGTATTCCACATTGCCCTTGCCGGAGCCCATGCGGGTCTCGGGCGGCTTGTGCGTAAAAGGCTTGGCGGGGAAAATGCGGATCCAAACCTTTCCGCGGCGTTTCATTTCACGAACGATCGAGCGGCGGGCCGCTTCGATTTGCCGGGCTGTGATCCAGCCCGGTTCCAGCGCCTGCAAACCGAAGTCGCCGAAGGAGACTTCCGCGCCGCGGAGAGCCTTGCCCTTCATACGACCGCGCATCTGCTTGCGCCATTTAACACGTTTTGGCATCAACATAGTCATTACTCCAGGTGATAGAGAGTAGATCTTAGAGAGCAGAGAATGGTAAAAGGTCCTTTTATTCTCTATTCTTCTCTCTATTCACTAACATACACGCCTTCCGTCGCTTCGGCTTTTTCTTCCACTTCAGGGGTGGCTTCGCCCTTGTAAATCCAGACCTTGACGCCGATCTGACCGTACGTGGTCAGGGCTTCATCGGTGGCGAAGTCCAGGTTGGCGCGCAGGGTCTGAAGCGGTACGCGGCCCTCGCGCAGCCACACATCGCGGGACATTTCCGCCCCGCCAAGGCGTCCGCCGACCAAAATCTTGATTCCCTCCGCGCCCTGTTTCATGGCTTGCTGAATGGCGCGTTTCATGGCGCGGCGGTAGGCGATGCGGCGTTCCAGCTGGTCTGCGATGTTCGCGGCGACGAGTTTCGCATCGGTATCGGGGGAGGAAATTTCCTTGATATCCAATTCGATCTTCTTGCCGACCAGCGTTTCGAGCGCAGCGCGAATTTTCTTCACTCCTTCGCCCTTGCGTCCGATCAGGATGCCGGGCTTGGCGGTGTGAATGGCAATGCGAATCTTGCCGGGGGTGCGTTCCACGTCCACACGGGAGACGCCCGCCTTGCCGTCGCGGACGGCGTCGGGCAGTTCCTTGCGCAAAATGCGGACCTTCTCGTTCGCGGCGGCGCCGCCCTTGGAAAGATTTCCGAGCAGGAGATTGCGAATGGCAAAATCCTGGTGCAGCTGCTGACGATAGGTGCTTCCCTCTGCAAACCAACGACTGCCCCAGGGCTGGTTGATTCCCAGACGAAAACCAATGGGATGTACTTTACGACCCATAAAATTTCTCCTTATCCCGTATCGGGATTATGCTCCACGCTCGCGCAGCACCACTGTGACGTGTGAACTGCGGCGCAATATCGGCTTGAAACGACCACGAGCGCCGAAGCGTCTCCACTTGCGGGTTGGGGCTTCGTCTGCCGTGATTTTGGCGACATACAGGTCTTCGCGGCTGACGCCGAAATTCTCCTCGGCGTTTGCCACGGCGGAGGCAACCAGCTTGCGCACGGGCAGCGCGGCGCGCTTGTTCACGAAGCGCAAAATCTCCAGCGCTTCGTCGGCGCGTTTGCCGCGCACCAGGTCAATCACGGCGCGCACCTTTTGCGCGGACTGAGGGAGAAAACGAACTTTTGCGTGAATATCGCTCATCTCTCAAGCTCCTACGCGGCTTTCTCGCTGGTCTGGTGACCGCGGAACGTGCGTGTCGGGGCGAATTCGCCCAGCCGATGACCGACCATGTTCTCGGTAATGTAGATCGGCACGTGGCGGCGTCCGTCGTGAACCGCGATCGTGTGTCCCACCATCTGGGGGAAGATCACAGAGGCGCGGCTCCAGGTGCGGATCACCTTCTTCTCTTTTTTCTGGTTCATGGTCTCGATACGCTTGAGCAGTTTCGGCTCAATGTAGGGACCCTTTTTCAATGATCGTGACATGGTTACTTACCTCATCTGCTAGCGGCTCGTCTTGCTGCGACGACGCACAATGTACTGATCCGTCTTCTTGTTCAGGCGGGTCTTCTTGCCCAGCGTGGGCTTGCCCCACGGGCTCTTCGGACCGGGCAGACCGACCGGCTGGCGTCCCTCACCGCCGCCATGTGGATGGTCGCGCGGGCTCATTGCAGTACCGCGCACGGTGGGGCGAATCCCCAGGTGGCGTTTGCGCCCGGCTTTGCCGAGTTTGATGTTGCCGTGGTCGAGGTTGCCCACCTGACCGATGGTTGCGTAACACACCTGGTGGATGAGGCGCACTTCGCCCGAAGGCATGCGGATCTGGGCAAAGTCGCCTTCCTTGGCGAGCAATTGCGCCGCGCCTCCCGCCGAACGGACGAGTTGTCCGCCCCTGCCGGGTTTCATCTCAATGTTGTGAATCAGCGTACCAACGGGGATGTTGCTGATCGGCAGAGAGTTGCCGGAGCGGATTTCGGCGTTGGGACCGGACATGACCGTGTCGCCAACCTTCAAATCCAGCGGCGAGACGATATAGCGTTTTTCGCCGTCCGCATAGTGGAGCAGGGCAAGGCGCGCGGTGCGGTTGGGATCGTACTCAATCGCCGCAACCTTTGCGGGAACGCCGTGCTTCTCGCGTTTGAAATCCACCACGCGGATGTAACGGCGCGCCCCGCCGCCGCGATGCCGGACGGTCACACGCCCATGGGCATTGCGGCCGCCGCTTTTCTTCTTGATCACCAGCAAAGAACGCTCAGGCGCGGTCTTTGTGATTTCCTCAAAGGTGTAGCCGGTCATGCCGCGCATGCCGGGGGTTACTGGTTTGTACTTTTTAACTGCCATTACTGCACCCCTTCAAAGATCTCGAGGGGTTTGCTTCCCTCGGCAAGGGTAACAACTGCCTTTTTATAGGCGGGGCGGCGAACCACCAACCGGCGGGATCGCCCGCGGCGTCCGCGTTTTCCAGGGACGTTGAGAATGTTCACGCGCGCCACGGTCACGTCGAACAACGTTTCGATGGCATCCTTGACGGAAGTGCGGGTTGCGTCATCCCGCACGACAAAAACGTACTGGCTCAACTTGCCGGACTGGAAGCTGGATTTTTCGGTCACCAGCGGGCGGACGAGGACATCATATAAAGTCGTCATGTCTCTCTCCTATCCAAATTGCGCCACCAGCGCATCAATTGTCTTGACCGGCAAGACAACTTTTTCGAAATTGAGGACGTCGCGCACATTCAGGTAACTGGCGAGCAGGACCTTGGCGCTCTCGATGTTGTTGGCACAGCGCATCACGGTTTCGTAATTCTGATCCTTGACGGGCATCAGCACCAGCGCGGTGGAACTGCCGACGAGCTTGCCCAGCGCGTCCGCCATCAGGCGGGTCTTGGGTTCCTCGATGTTGAGTTCATCCACAACAACAATGGAGGCTTCGGCTGCCTTGACAGACAGCGCGGAACGAAGCGCCGCCTGGCGCATCTTCTTGGGCATGCGCTGTTCGTAACTGCGGGGATGCGGGGTGTGGATGCGTCCGCCGCCAACCCATTGCGCCGCACGTCTGGACCCCTGGCGGGCGCGGCCGGTTCCTTTCTGTTTCCACGGCTTTCGTCCTCCGCCCGCAACTTCGGAACGGACCTTCGTGTCGTGGGTGCCGAGGCGGGCGTTCGCCATCTGACGCACGTAAGCCTGGTGCATCAAGTCTACATTTACAGGGGCTTCAAAGAGCGCGGCGGGAAGTTCCACCTCGCGGACTTTGTTGCCCTTCAAATCAAGAACATCTACTTTCATGGTTAATCTGGCTCCCGTTTCCTGCGCGCCTACTGCTTGCGCGACTCCTTGATCATGACGAGACTACCCTTGCCGCCGGGAACCGCGCCGTTGATGGCAATCAGGTTGCGTTCGGCATCCACCATCACCACTTTGATGTTCTGCACGGTCACGCGATCCACACCCATGTGACCGGCGCCGCGCGAGCCTTTGTACACGCGCCCCGGCGTGGTGCCGGAACTGCGCGAACCGGGAGCGCGGTTGCGGTCGGAGGTGCCGTGCGTGGCGTTCATGCCGTGGAAGTGATAGCGCTTCACGCCGCCGGCAAAGCCCTTCCCCTTGCTGATGCCGATCACATCCACGCGCTCACCAACGGAAAAAGCGTCTGCAACGGTTACTTTGTCGCCGACGTTCAATCCATGGTTCTTGGCGCGAAATTCGCGCAGGAATCGCAGGGGGGGAATCTCATTGGCTTTCAAGTGTCCCAACTGACCATTGGTGAGGCGCTTGGGGTTCACTTCGCCATAGCCCAGCTGCACCGCCGAATACCCCTCCTTTTCAGCAGCGCGGACCTGGGTAACGTAACATGGCCCAGCTTCGATGAGCGTCACCGCATAGGCAACGCCTTGCTCATCGAAGATCTGGGTCATGCCGATCTTCCGTCCAATCAGCCCTTTCAACATGCTCAATTTTCTCCTTTAGAATGTATTGACGAGACTGCCAGCTGGGGCATCAGCCGCATCATCTCCGTGCAGCGCAGTCAGTGGACGTGGGAGGCGCATCATTTTGATTCGCGCCCAGATCAACTCTTACGCTGTCTCTTGCTCCGCCGCGCAGTCTCTTCGCCGCCCGGTCTGTTCCTCAGAACGGCTGCGAGACTGCCCGGTTAAATTTTGATCTCGATATCAACGCCTGCGGGCAGGTTCAAACGCATCAACATGTCAATGGTTTTGGAATCGGGATCCAAAACGTCAATCAAACGGTTGTGCGTGCGGATCTCGAAGTGCTCGTGAGAGTCCTTGTCAATGAAAGTCGAGCGCCGTATTGTATAGCGTTCCGTCTTGCTTGGCAAGGGTACGGGCCCCACCACATGGGCGCCCGTGCGTTCGGCGGTTTCGACAATGCGCTTCGCGGACTGGTCGAGTACGCGATGGTCGTAAGCCTTGAGGCGGATGCGGATTTTCTGTTTAGCCATAATGTACCGCCTATTCGAGGATTTTGGTGACGACCCCAGCGCCGACGGTCAGACCGCCTTCGCGGATGGCGAACTTCGAACCCTGCTCCAACGCCACCGGCACGATCAGT
>QMIW01000015.1 GCA_024434165.1 Chloroflexota bacterium
TACCTGCTATACCTATGAAGGAAATCGCATGGAACAAAATAAAA
The DNA here is from genome assembly GCA_024434165.1 of Chloroflexota bacterium. Classification (GTDB taxonomy): domain Bacteria; phylum Chloroflexota; class Anaerolineae; order Anaerolineales; family Villigracilaceae; genus Villigracilis. The sequence goes on from QMIW01000015.1 coordinate 45, forward strand.
TAAAGATCGAACGCGATAAGAAAATTGCTCTTGTGGCGCATGATAACAAAAAGCGTGACCTGGTCGAGTGGGCGAAATACAACAGGGATCTTCTGGCGCATCACACGATCTATGCAACAGGAACGACGGGGGCATTATTGGAACAGGTGCTGGGCTTTCCAATTCACAAACTTGAGAGCGGACCGCTGGGCGGAGACCAACAGATCGGAGCCAAGATCGTTGACGGCGACATTGAATTCCTGATCTTCTTTTGGGACCCGCTTGAGTCCATGTCGCATGACCCGGATGTCAAAGCACTATTGCGGATGGCTGTTGTTTGGAACATTCCCATCGCCTGTAATCGAGCCACTGCAGACTTCATGATCTCGTCACCACTAATGGATGAAGAATATGATCGCTTGTTACCGGAGTATGATGAATACAGGAATCGCACGACCATGATGATTGTGTCCGATTGACTTTTGAACGCGCCCCAGCTTTAAGAAGGAACCCCTGTGAATACAAATCAAAAACATCATCGTGTTATTCTACAAGATATTGCGCATCGGGTGATGCTTGAGCGTGGACTGCTCCCGGATTTTTCGAATGAGGCAATTGCGGAACTTAAGAGGCTTAAATCCCCTCCCAATGATGTTCCTGATATCCGAGATATGCGTAACCTTCTCTGGACATCCATTGATAATGACGACTCGCTTGACCTAGATCAACTGACCGTTGCCGAAGCAATGCCTGGAGACAAGGTCAGAGTCATGGTTGCCATTGCAGATGTAGATGCGCTCGTCCGGAAGGGGACCGCCCTGGACAAACATGCCCAGCACAATACTACATCCGTGTATACGGCTGCCAGAATTTTCCCGATGATCCCAGATCTGCTTTCCACAGATCTAACCTCACTTAAACTCAATGAGGATCGACTTGCCCTTGTAATTGAAATGGAACTTGGTGCGGATGGAACTCTCCTGAATTCCAGTATCTATCGGGCGAGGGTCTGCAACCACGCCAAGCTGGCGTATAACAACATTGCGCCATGGTTGGAGGGCAACAACACTGTGCCTGAAGCAGTTTCCTCCGTTACTGGATTGGATGAAAATTTGCGATTGCAAGACAAAGCCGCCCAAAGTTTGAAGAAACTCCGGCACGTTAATGGTGCACTTACGCTGGAAACAATTGCAGCAAAACCAGTTTTTGACGGTGATCAAATCAAGGCGCTTGAAATCGATGAAAAGAATCGCGCCAAAGAGATCATTGAAGATTTCATGATCGCAGCGAACGGCATAACAGCACGTTATCTTTCTGCCAAAGGATTCCCTTCCATCCGGCGTGTAGTGCGCACACCGAAACGCTGGGATCGTATCGTCGAAATTGCTGAAAGCCATCAGTATGAACTTCCTTATGAACCGGATTCAAAAGCCTTGGATGAATTTCTTGTTCATGCCAAAGCAGCGGACCAAATGCGCTTCTCTGACTTATCCCTGGCTGTTATCAAATTGCTAGGCTCTGGCGAATATGTAGCCGAGTCTTCTGATGAAACCGCGTCAGGTCACTTTGGTCTTGCTGTCAAAGACTATGCTCACTCTACGGCACCGAATCGCCGTTATCCCGACTTGCTGACTCAACGTTTACTGAAAGCTGCTCTCGAAGGAAAACCAATTCCTTATAGTAAAGAGGAGTTGGATGAACTGGCATTGCATTGCACCAAGGCAGAAGATATCGCCACTAAGGTGGAGCGACGCGTAGAAAAATCCGCTGCCGCCCTCATGCTTGAGTCACGGATCGGGGAGAAGTTCGCCTCCATCGTTACAGGTGCTTCTGAAAAAGGCACTTGGGTACGGCTGTTGAGCATTCCTATAGAAGGCAAACTCGAACAGGGATTTGAAGGCTTTGATGTTGGCGATCAGATCAAAGTGCAGTTGATATTGGTGGATGTGCAGAAGGGATTTATCGATTTTAGAAAGACCAATTAGCTCAAATACAATTAAGGAGCCTTGCATGAAAAAAGAAATTGGTTTATGGGTCGATCATCGAGAAGCGGTTATTGTAATTCTCAGTGATGGTATGGAAGTAACAAAACACATATCCTCCAACAATGGAAAGCATGTTCGATACTCCGGTAGTTCACATTCCAAAAACCGGCAAGGATTAAAGGGAATAATAGCAGAAGATCAGAAGGACAGGAAATTTGCAAACGCCCTTAATAAATATTACGATGAGATCATCGCTGTGCTTCGAGATGCCAAAACCATCCAGATCTTCGGTCCCGGCGAGGCAAAGGGAGAATTAGAAAAGCGGATTGAGCATGAAGGGCTTAGGACACATATTTTAACAATTGAAACCATGGATAAGATGACTGACCATCAGATCGTGGCAAAAGTTCGAGAGCGTTTTCCAGTTAAGAACGGGCTGTAAGTAAAATATTCTGGCAATTGGCGCATTGCCATTCACAGATAAGCTAAAGCTATTTCATGAACATGAGATGGTCGCATTTGCTTGAAATTTACACTTTCACCCAATTATTACTGGTTTCAACGGCTTCTGTGAGCGTCTTATGTTCTCCGTATACTGTGTTTGCTTCCATCACCCGAATTTCTAGATAACGGCAATCAAGGCAGAGAAAAGCTTCTGTTTCAAATCGATAGGTGAAGCTATCTACTGCGATCATTTGAAGAACAATTCCATCCTGATGCCAATTTTTGCCCGTGTTCTTGTACACGTTTCGTGAACCACATTTCGAGCATTTTCGGTCTTGCATGGGTATCTCCTTTGCGGACTTTAACGCACCTTTTCAGTTTGTGAAATACACTATATCGTGGCAAATTGTCAATTTTCTGTATCCCCCAAAACAACTAATACCTGATTTCATTGTACTACCATACATGAATAATGACAGGACCGAAATGTTTATCAAAGTTGAAATAACCTTTGGAGAAAATATATTTATTAATATCATCGGTATGGAGTTTTCTTTTGTGTAAAAAATAGACATGCTTATGCATTCTCCGCTAACAATGAAATCAACTTTCCCCAAAACCGCGGCTTTGGTAAAGTTATCGTCTTTGGGATCGTCCTCGATAAATCGGATCTCTTCTTCAGGAACAATAAACTTGGAGAACTGATAGATATAATGGGTAATTTTGTCTTTAGTTGTTTTAAGTTGAACTTGGGGCGATTGAGGACTTCAAAATATTCACTGATTACATCGGTTGTGACTACCACCGTGAATTTCTTTTCGTCCCACTTCTCTAGAATCAAAACCAGCGCACCGCCCAACCCGCTTCATTTGCCGTCTTACACGGCGCGAATTTCTGCGTCAATGCCTGCCTAGGTGATGTTATTCGCTTCTGCTGTCGCGCGGGCGTCCTGCAAGGCTTCTTTGAAATCTTTGCTGATTTTTTCTTCGTTGGGGAGGCTGATTTTCAGGAAACGGATAAATGCCAATACATCCGCCTGACGAGATTCTGATAAGGTGGAAATTTCACGCAGGAGAGTTTGCTCAAAAGTGGTCATGGGTCACCTCTTGGTAATTATACAAATTCATGTCATTGCGTGGAGAAAACAATGAAGCAGTTACCCCTCTGTCCTATAAGTTTCGACACCGGACAGCAGGATGGATTTGATTTCTGAATTATCCATGATCTACCCTTTTCGGTATTCGAGCTCCTTGCGCCAGACTGTCTCAATTGATCACCAGCGCTTGTGGAAGCATGTTTCATATCAATGATTATGTCTTGTGTATTATGTGCTTTGAGGGTTAGCGGGTTTTGATCAGGTATTGGTAAATCCTATATTGATTTAATTTTCTTTTGTGCTATAACACGTATGACAATTATTTGATTGTCATCAAACTTCAGGCTCTTTAAAATCGTAAACCGCAGGGGTGAGCACAAATACTACCCTGATGCTCCAAAGTCTGCGGTCAGAGATTGACCCTCATAACCCGAAGGTCGCAGGTTCAAGTCCTGCCCCCGCTACCTAACGAAGACCATGCGAAAGCATGGTCTTCGTGCTTAAATTAACTCACCGGACGCAGCGCCGCGAAATTTATCCCGCCTTTGCAAGGCTGCATGTTGCAGATTAACAAATTAATCCGGCAATGCGAAAGCCGCTGTTTCAGTACCGCAAGATTCATGCTGCGCCGTTCATCGCAAGATGAATCTTGCAGTACTCCATTGTCAGAATAATTTGGAAATAGACCTCTTGTATAAGTGCTCCCGCCGCAGTCCTCGGCGGCGGGGACGCCGCCTTGACCAAGGTAAAAAAGTGACTTTTGCAAGAAGTCAAATGTACAAAATGCTGCTGCGTAACATCGGTGACTTCAGTACGGCTGGGGCTTGTTTGTCATATAATCAGAAAGAATGGAAGTTCTTTTTCGACTGCCTTCCCATTTGGAGCCTGCCATGACGGAAAAACAGAATATGTACGAACGCCCGGTCGAGATCCTGCAGCGCTTGATCCGATTCAACACCACCAACCCGCCCGGCAATGAGGCGGCTTGCGTTGGGTATATCCGCGACCTGTTGAATGAAGCGGGGATCGAATCCACGCTGCTTGCCAAAGACCCAAACCGCCCCAACCTGATTGCGCGTTTGCAGGGGGAAGGCAAAGTCCCGCCATTGCTATTGTATGGGCATGTGGATGTTGTGACCACTGAAAACCAGCCCTGGCAGCATCCGCCTTTCGAGGGCGAATTGATTGATGGTTACGTGTGGGGGCGCGGCGCGCTGGATATGAAAGGCGGGGTGGCGATGATGGTGGCGGCGTTCCTGCGCGCAAATGCCGAGGGGCTGCGTCCGCCCGGCGACGTGATGCTGGCAATCGTCGCCGATGAAGAGGCGGGCGGGGATTTCGGCGCGAAGTTCCTCGTGGAGGAACATCCCGATTTGTTCAAAGGCGTCAAGTATGCCATCGGCGAGTTCGGCGGGTTTACGCTCCAGATCGGGAGGAAGCGTTTATATCCCATCATGATCTCGGAAAAACAGATTTGCACAATAAAAGCCACCGTGCGCGGACCGGGCGGGCACGGCTCGATGCCGGTCAAAGGCGGGGCAATGGCGCGGCTCTCACGATTGCTCAAGGCATTGGATGAGAACGACCTGCCGGTTCACATCACGCCTCCCGCGCGGATGATGGTGGAGGCGATGGCTTCGGAACTGGGCGGCATCCAGGGTGTGATCCTCAGTCAATTGACCAACCCGGCGCTGACCGGGGCGATCATCAAAACGCTCGGCGAGCGCGGACGGACGTTCTATCCGTTATTCCACAACACCGTCAGCCCGACGATCTTGCAGGGCAGCACGAAGATCAACGTCATTCCCAGCGAGGCTTCGGTCGAGTTGGACGGGCGCCTGCTGCCCGGCTTCAAACCGGAAGATATGATGCGCGAATTGCGCGCCATCGTGGGCGGCGATGTCCAACTGGATTTGGTTCAGTTCGAGCCGGGTCCCGCCGAGCCGGATATGAGTTTATTCGATACGCTGGGTGGAATTTTGAAGGAAGCTGACCCGCAGGGGACGCCGATTCCCTTGTTGTTGAGCGGCGTGACGGATGGACGCTTCTTCTCCCAACTTGGCATCCAGACCTACGGCTACCTGCCGATGACCCTGCCCGAAGAATTCAACTTTGCTTCGGTGATTCATGCCGCGGACGAGCGCGTCCCCGCGGCGGCGATTGAGTTCGGAGCGCAGGCGATTTACAAAGCGCTGCAGAGGTTTGGTTAGGGGTACTTATTTCACCACCTGCAATCCATCGTCGTATTCACCCCCGCCGATTTACCCACGCGCTTGTACATGGTCACATTCGTGAACGGTTCGCCGAGGATGCCGTCATGGATTGCCCAGGAGCGTTTGCGGATGCTTTCGGCGGCTTCGGGCAGGCGGAACGGGTTTGAGCCGTCCAGCTGTGCGCGCAGGTCGCCGCCGGGTTGAAATCCCGTGTGGATGCTGTCCATCAGGCGTTTGCCCATCTGATAGGTGAAACCATACCGCTCGAAGATGACCGCGTTGTGGTAATACAACGGCTCGACGAAATACATATCGTGACCGAGCGCCGTGACGAAGCCTTCGAACGCCTCGATGGCTTGACCCAGCATCCTGAGTCCGCGTCGTACCTGACCCGGAGCCAGCCCCGCCTCACAAGCCTTGATCTCCGCCTCGATGTTTCTCTTCAGCGTGCCGAACTTCGTCGGCGTGCCGTCCGGCATCCTGTCCACGTCGAAGCGCGGCGAGTCCGGGTCGTTGAGGATGTAGAGCAGGACGTGAATCTGCCCGTTCATCGTATCGGTCAGGTGCGCATACAGGATCGGGTCGGGGAAATCCACTTTATGATACAGGCGCATCTCCACGTCGGTGGAACCGGAGGCAAAACGAAATTGCAGCAGGTTATAACCTGCGGCGGAAGTCAACGGAGGCAGGTTGTATTTTTCCAGCAGGGATTGTGGGATGTACTTCGCATACAGTGCCCGTTTTTCAGGGTCGGGCAGGAGGTTGATTCCGCCTATGGTTGAAGGAGGCATTTTCATTTCCTGGCTTATTCGTCAAGTAGTCGGGTAGTCGTACAAACTATTCGACCATGCGGCTATCCAACTATCTGACTCTCATTGTTCTTTCTTTATCCCGCGCCTCGTCCCGCCTGGCAATCGTGGCGCGCTTGTCGTAGGCTTTCTTGCCCTTGGCGAGGGCGATCTCCACCTTGGCGCGCCCATCCTTGAGATAGACCTTCGTCGGAACGATGGTCATGCCCTTGATGCGGACGTTGTTCCACAGTTCGCGGATCTCCTTTTTGTGCAGGAGCAGGCGGCGTTTGCGGCGCGGCTCGTGGTTGAAGAACTTGCCCGCCTGTTCGTAGGGGGCAATGTGCGCTTCGAGCAGCCAGGCTTGCTCGCCGTTCTCCACGTCCACGTAGGATTCCTGGATGCTGATCTGCCCGGCGCGGACGGATTTGATCTCCGAGCCCTGCAGGGAAATGCCCGCTTCGAACTTTTCGAGCAGGGTGTATTCAAAACCGGCTTTGCGGTTGGTGGCGATGATTTTGATGTTGTCGGTCACGGGATGATTTTAGCATGGAATAAGCGGGGACGCCCCGCCCGGCTGGGTAAGCCGCCTGATGAAGTTGACGCATCATACCCACCCGTTGGGAATCATCCCCATTTGAGCAGATACAAACCCGCCGCGATGCGCGCCGCGCCGAAGAGGATCAGCGCCGGGGCAAGCCCAACCGCTTCGGCGACGGCCGGTCCTGCCAGGGAACTGGTCAGCACGGCGAAGTTGAACATGATTGTGTACCACGCCAGGTGCGCCGGGCGGTCGTGCGGCGGGATGTTTTCGAGCATGTAATTGGCGTATGCGCCGTTGACAAGTGCGAACAGGAAGCCGTTGATAAACGACAATCCGTAAAATTGAAGGACGTTTTCAGAGAACGCCAGCATGATGGGGTAGGTTGCCATGCTCGCCACGCCCCAGCCGGTCACGCGCTTGTTGCCGAAGCGATGTACGATGCGTCCCAGCTGCGTGGACGCGATAAGCACGGTCAGGTAGTAGAGGGCGGTTCCGATGCCGATGTTGTTGTCGTTGAGGTTCAGCACGTGCACGTTGTAAAGCGGATAGAGCGGCGACGAAAGGTAGTGCGCGAAATGGAAGAAGAACAACGCGAGCAGCACCTTTCTGAAATCTGTTTTCCAGATGTCAGTGCGTAGGGCGGCGGGGATGCCTCGGCGTGGAACAGGTCGGGGGTCGGAAACAGGAATCGGGTCGGAAGGAGGCGCGATGGTTTTATCCGGCAGCGGCTTGACGTGATAGATGTGATAACTGCTCATCGCCGCGCCGAGGGTTCCAATCGCAAAGACAATCTGGTAGCCGTCGGGGAACGGTGTGTTTTTGAGGATGTAACCCGCAATGAGCGAAGTCGTCATGTAGGCGATGGCAAAGGTGACATTGCGTGCGCCAGCCACGCGCGCGCGGTATGGTTCGGGGACGGCTTCTGCAAACAAGGCGTTGAACCCCACCCCCAAAGGCGTGAGCGGGATTGCCATGAGGAATGTCAGGAGGATCAGCGCCCAGATTTGCCCCTGCTCGTCGAAAAGCCAGGGGAGGGGAATCCAGAGCAGGTAGCCGATGCGGAACAGCACGGAGGACCAGAAGACCGCCTTGCCGGTGTGGCGTTTGCTGATCCAGTGACCGGCGGGGATGGCAAGAAAAAGGTTGACGATGGCGGACGTGGCGGTGAGCAGACCGACCTGCAAGCCGCTTGCGCCAAGGCGCGTGGCGTACACGTTGAGGAAGTTGACGGCAGTGCCGCTCAACACGCCGTACCAGGCAATGTCGAGATAGAGGTGGATGAAGTTGGGGCGGTATTTTTCGGGGATGTCGGATTGTCGAAACAAGTTGAAACGCATGGCGAAGATTATAACCATTTCCCAGGGCGGGATTGCTGCCTGTAGCCTTCACGAATTTTTGCTGCTCGTTCTTTAATTCGAGCAGATTTGCGAAGGTCGGCGGAAAAACGGCAGCCATCCGAGCCCGCGGGTTCTTACGAAATTTTTACGAAGCCATATTATAAAAAAATAGATTTCTTGCAAAAGTCACTTTTTTACCCTGCTCAAGGCGGCGGGAGCACTTACACAAGCGAGCTAATAAGAATCTGTTCAGATCAGAGGCGACCATGACGGATACACAATCCACCCAACAGTTCAATTTCAAGGCGGAGACGAAGCAGCTCCTGCACATCCTCATCCACTCGTTGTATAAGGACCGCGAGGTGTTTTTGCGGGAACTGCTCTCGAATGCGTCGGATGCGCTCAACCGCCTGCGTTTCGAGATGCTGACCAACCAGAATGTGCTCGACCCAAATGCGGAGTTGAAAATCCACGTCAAGGCGGATAAGGACAGCCGCACTATCACGGTTCAGGATACCGGCATCGGCATGACCCGCGACGAGCTTGTGGATCACCTTGGGACGATCGCTCAATCGAGCGCGCGAAAGTTCCTGGAAGCCGCCAGGGAAAAAGGACAAGATGCCTCCGGCTTGATCGGTCAATTTGGCGTGGGCTTTTATTCGGTCTTCATGGCGGCGGAGTGGGTGCGGGTCACGTCGCGTTCGTTCCGCCCGGACGCCGAAGCCGTGAGCTGGTATGCGACTGGGGATGATTTTTACCAGGTCAGCCCTGCAGAGATGAAGGAGCGCGGCACGCGCGTCGAGATCAAACTAAAGGAAGATGCCGCCGAGTTTGCCGAGGAATACCGGATCAAGAACATCATCCATAAACATTCGGATTACATTGGATTCCCGATCTATGTTGGGAGCGAGGAAAAGCCGGTCAACAAGCAGATTTCGCTGTGGCGTACGCCGCGCAACGAAATCACCGAGGAACAGTATAAGGATTTCTACCGCCAGACCACGCTGGATTTCGAAGAGCCGCTCCTGCACATTCACATGGTCACGGATGCGCCGGTGCAGTTGTATGCGCTGTTGTACATTCCCGCCAGGGCGGAGCGCGGAATTTTCTCCCTGCGCAAAGACGACGGCTTGACGTTGTATTCGCGCAACATCCTGATTGACGAATACAACAAAGACCTGCTGCCCGACCATCTGCGCTTCGTGCAAGGCGTAGTGGACTCTGAAGATCTGCCGCTCAACGTTTCGCGCGAGACGGTGCAATCCAGCGGTCTGATGCCCAAGTTGAAGAAGGTGCTGACCAACCAGGTCGTCAAGGAGTTGGAAACGCTGGCGAAGAAGGATGCGGAAAAGTACAACGCGTTTTGGAAGGAATTTGGCGTATATCTCAAGCAGGGTGTCGCAACCAGCCCGGCGGATGCCGACACCGTCACGCCGCTTTTGCGCTTCAAGACCAGCCTCAACCCGGAAGCATGGTCTTCGCTGGATGACTACATCTCGCGGATGAAGGACGGGCAGAAGTCCATCTACTACATCGTGGGCGAGGACTCGAAATCGGCGCTGCGCAGCCCGCATTTGGAAAGCTTCCGCTCGCGCGGTTTGGAGGTCCTGCTCCTTACCGAGCCGATGGATTCGTTCATGTTGATGAGTCTGCGCAAGTACAAGGATTATGAGTTACAAAACGCGGCGCAGGCGGAACTCGACGGCTTGGATCAGCCCGGAGCGGAGTCTGAGGCGGAGAAAATTCCAGAGGGAGATTTCCAATCGCTTGTCGAACGTTTCAAACAGGCGCTCGGCGACCGTGTGACCGACGTCCGCGCGAGCAGCCGGCTGGTGCATTCTGTGGCGCGGCTGGTGGATGCGGACGGCGCATCCAACCCCGAACTTCAACGGGTATACAAATATCTTGGCAGGGAGTATGAGGTTCCGAAAAAGGTCCTGGAGTTGAATCCCTCGCACGTGATTTTGAAGAACCTGCTGGCGCTGAACGGCGATGCCGGCTTGCAGAATGCGGTCATCGAGCAGATTTTCGAGAGCGCGCTGCTGGTGGAGGGATTGCACCCCGACCCGTCAAGCATGGTGCCGCGCATCCAGCAGATCATCGAGGCGGCGCTGACAAGGGGGCGATAGTGCGTTTTACCGCTTTACAAAAACCTTTCAACCGGCGTGGTTGCAATTATTTTGTAAGGATGCAAACTGCGGCGCTTGTGCTATAGTATCGGCAGACATCCGATAAAGGCAAACCCGGTGAAAACCGGCGACGCAAAGCCATGGGTCTAAAATCGTAGCGCGATCATGACCGCCAGGCCGCCGAAGATTACATTGCACCCCAATGACTCGTGCCTGGCTTGTTAAAAGCCAGGCTTTTTAATCGGATGGCTAATCAACCTTCTCGATGTTCGTACTACATCTACCAAGGAGAAAAGCCATGCTCAAAAATTTCAAGATCCTGATCGTCCTCTTCGTCCTCGCTGCCATCTCTGTCGCCGCCTATGCGTTCGCCGCGTCGAACACTGTTCCTGCCACCAAAGCCGGTGACGGCTCGGGAGCCGTCAGCGGGTACACGGTGACGAACGTGGTCTACACGTTGAACGGGACCGACCCCTCCACACTCGATAACGTTGCCTTCGACCTGGGCGCCGCCGCGGCACAGGTGAAGGTGCAGCTGGTGTCGTCTGGCACCTGGTACTCCTGCACGCTGAGTACCGGAACCGTCTGGGAATGCGACACAACCGGTCTGGCTGTCTCGTCCATCAATCAGTTGCGTGTGGTTGCTGCCAGCAACTAACCCGGCAGATGCGAAATGACCAAGCCCGTCCGTGGCTGCCCCCCCGAGTTCGAAGGTTGGCGGGGTTGGCGGCAGGCGGGCTTGGTTTCTGAGTGCTTATGATGACGCCTGGCAAGAGTTCATCCCGCCTCTTTTTTTCGTTATCCGCGCTGGCGCTTGTGCTCGTTTTCTGGCTGACGCTTGCGCCCGTTCAGTTGGGCGGCTGGGTGACGTACGTTATCGTGGATGGTTCCAGCATGGAGCCGGGATTCACCTTCGGGGACCTGGTGCTCGTTCGGAGCGCATCCGCCTACGGGGTGGGGGATGCGGTCGTCTACCGCGATGCGAACATGGACAGTTTTGTCTTCCACCGCATCGTGGGGACGGAACTGGACCGTTTCGTTCTCCAGGGCGACAACAACGACTGGCTGGATTCGTACCGCCCAACCCGCGATGAAATCATCGGTAAATTATGGTTGTCCATTCCGCGGCTCGGCAGGGCGTTTGAATGGCTTCGGACGCCGCTTAATCTGTCGCTCACAGTCGGTCTGCTGGGAGGTATTCTCATGCTCGATCTTTTCAAAAAACCGTCCCGAAACAAAAAGCAGAATCTTTCATACCCAAACATTGGCGGCATGAACCAGGCTGCGTTGTTTGGTTCCGCCCTTTTTGCCATGTTTTTTCTTGTGCTCGGTATTTATTCATTTACCCGCCCGCTGCATAAACCCGCGGAGAACATCCCCTACCAGCAGGAGGGCTTTTATTACTACTCCGCAACCGGGACGCCCGGCGTATACGACACGGATGTCGTCCGTTCGGGCGAGCCGGTCTTCCCGAAATTGACCTGCTTCCTTAACATCGGGTTTACCTACAACCTCCTCGGCGAACGATTGCAGGGCGTCTCCGGCACGTACAAAATGTACGCGCGGATCTTGGATGAGCAGAGCGGCTGGCAGCGCACCCTTCCCCTGAATGCGGATACCGCCTTTACCGGCAGTTCTTACTTCACCATGGCTGCCCTTGATCTCTGCCAGGTGGAATCCATCGTCAATCTCGTCGAGGCGGAGGCGGGTTTGAAGCAGGTCGCTTACACGCTGGAGATCGTCACCGACACATCGTTTACCGCTGGCGCCGAAGGGAACATCATTCAGGATTCGTTCTCGCCCGCACTTACCTTCAAGTACGATAAAGTCCATTTCTATCTCGATGCTGCCGACCCCCAGGTTGACCCGCTGCGCTCCTCGAAGCCCGGCTTGATAAGCAGTTCGGTTTCCGAGATGAATACCGTTTCTTTTTTGGGCTTGAACTTCCCGGTTTGGCTTGTGCGCTTTGTTTCCCTGACCGGGTTCGTTCTTTCAAGCGCTGCCCTGCTTGCGGTCGGCGTGAAGTTCTACCGTCTTGCCAGCCAGAGCGAGGAAGCGCTGATTCGTTTGAAATACGGCGCCCTGCTGGTGGATGTGTACGAGCAGAACCTTGCGCCTTCCACTTCGATGGTTGATGTGGCTTCATTGGACGACCTGGCGCGGCTTGCGGAGCGTCACGGCACGATGATTCTGCACATGCAGCGGAACTTCCTGCATTTCTATTTTGTGCAAAGCCATGGCACAACCTATCGTTACGTTGTCAGCGCCGGTAAAAAAGGGACGGTCGAAGCCGGGTCCGAACAGGAGAAAATTGCAGCGTCTTTTGAAACAGTTGAGAAGCCTGCCTCCTCCCCTGAACCGAAGCCGAAGCGCGGGGAGCCGCCTGCCGAAAAGCCGCTGGTGATTCAAAACCGCCTGATTTACACCTACCCTCCCCAGGAAGAGTTCATGGAAATTGAAAGCCGCCCGGTCGAAGCAAAGAAGCCCGTGCGTGCAGCGCCCGACCCTGTTGAAGAAGTGGAATACGTCATTGACACAGGCGCGATCGAGTTTACCGCGCCCTGGCAGGACGCTGTCTTCCTGCAAAAGATAAAGATCTAGCCGTGTTATCCGCGCTTCGCTATCTGACCTTGATCCTGGCTGTGCTCGTCGTCATCACCTCGCTGACGGCGATTGCCGCCGCCAACACCGTTCCGTCCACCCGAATGGTTGACCAGCCTGTCTCGTTCAATATCAATCATCTCAAACCCTCCGCCTGCTCCGGCTTGTCCCTGGCGAATCTCATTACCGGTTCCGGGACGGTGACCGGCACACCCGGCAGCGACCTCATCCTCGCAGGTCCTGGCGCCGATGCGATAGATGGACTCGGCGGCGATGATTGCATCCTGGGCGGCGGGGGAGATGATGTCATCACAGGCGGCGATGGCAGTGATGTCTGCATTGGCGGTTCAGGTATGAACACCTTCATCGCTTGCGAAGGAGAAGCCTGACTCTACCGTTTCCAGAATTCGCGGCGGCTCATTGTAAAGGATGGGCGCGACCGAAAAGGACAGCCAAAACCGGTTGTCCTTTTCGTATAACCAAAAAAAACTCAAATAAATTTATTCGAAACCAAAATTTTTTGTATTACACCAAAACTATTGACTTAAACAAAAATATTTGCTATTATGCGTTCATTCGATCCCCAAATGCCACAAATCCCTCAATCCTGCCCTAGCTGCGCTTCTCCGCTGCTCGTCACCCAGCTCACCTGCACCGCATGTGGCACCGGTGTGGTGGGTAAGTTCGAACTTTCGCCCTTCTTTCGCCTCTCAAACGAAAATTTGAAGTTCCTCGAGGTTTTCGTACGAAACCGCGGAAACGTCAAAGAGATGGAGCGCGAAACCGGCGAGTCGTACTGGACGATCCGCCGCCGCCTGGATGAAGTTATCACCGAGATGGGGATCGAAATCGAAGAAGAACCCAAACCGGATGATATTTCCACCCGCCGCCAGGAGATCCTTGGCAGGCTCAGCCGCGGCGAGATCAACGTGCAGGAAGCCGCCAAACTTCTCTCTCAACTCAAAGGAGAATCCTCATGAACGGACAAAAAGAACGCTTAATGGTTTTGGATATGCTCGCCGAGGGCAAGATTACGGCGGATGAAGCCGAGGAATTGTTCAAGGCAATGGAAGAAGCGCCGGAAGAAAAAAACGCCTCGACCGCCGCCGGATTTGTTCCCGGTCTATCGCATTTGTCGCACCTTGCATCTTTATCTCCTCTCTCCGCCCTTTCGCCCGCCGACCCCGAAAGTCCGCGCAACGCCCGTACCCGTGAACTGCTTGCCGCGCTGAAGGATGCGGGTATTGACCATGTTACCGTAAGCGATTTGCAGGAGATGAAGATCCACAGCCTTACTGCCGATTACATCCGCGAGATGCGGGCATTGGGCGTGGAGCCTGACGGCATAGGGGAGTGGATTCACCTGCGCATCCATGACGTTTCCCCGCGCTACGTCCGCGACCTGCGCGAAGTGGGTGTGACCGACCTCGACGTGGACGAGATCGTGGAATTGTATTTACAGGGCGTTTCCGCCAAATTTATTGGCGCCCTGCGCGATCTCGGCATCCGCGACCTCGATATTGAGGAGATCAAGGAACTGAACAACCACGACGTTTCGCCGAAGTACATTGCCGAGCTGCGCGCCCTGGGCTTGAAAGACCTTGATATTGACGATTTGATCGAACTCGCCAACCACGACGTTTCACCAAAGTACATCGCCGAACTGCGCGCGCTCGGTTTCAACGACCTGGATGTGGATGAGCTGGTCGAACTTGGCGACCATGATGTTTCCCCCGAATTCATTGCCGAATTGCGCAGTCTCGGCTTCAAGGATTTCGATGTGGACGACCTGGTTGAGTTGAGCAATCACGATGTCTCCCCCAAATTCATTGCCGAAATGCGGGAACTCGGCTTGGATACTCTCGACCTCGACGACTTGATCGAACTGCGCAACCACGATGTCTCGCCTGAATTCATCGCTGCGATGCGCGAAATGGGTTTCACCGACCTCGATACCGAAGAATTCATTGACCTTCGCAACCAGGGCGTAACCGCCGGGTATGTCCGCTTGCTGGTGGATGCCGGTCTGAAAGACCTCGATGCCGGCGGGCTCGAAGAACTGAAAATTCACAACGTCACCGCCAAATTCGTGCGCGAAATCCGTGAGCTGGGTTTTGAAAACGTGAACGTGGAAGACCTCGTCGAACTGCACATCCATCACGTCACCCCGCGCTTCATCCGCGAGATGCGCAATAAACTCGGCGATCACCTCACCCTCTCGCAAATCCTCGATATCCGCCTGCACGGCATTGACGAAGACCTGCTCGAGGAACTGCGCGAGGCGGGAATGAAAATAAAGGGATAGATCGTCCGGTTTCCACGAAAAAAGCCGGCCCCGGTCAATGGGTCGGCTTTTCGTTTGGCTGTGGTCTGCCGCAATCAGGAGACGGGCACCTGGGGCAGTTTTTGCATCGCCGCCTTCACCGCTTCGGCAGGGTATTCGTAGTCTTCCAGTTTCCCGCTCAGGTAGGCTTCATACGCGCCCATGTCGAAATTGCCGTGACCCGAAAGGTTGAACAGAATCACGCGCTTTTCGCCCTTCGTCCTGGCATCCAGCGCCTCGTCAATTGCCGCGCGGATGGCGTGCGCCGACTCGGGAGCGGGGACGATGCCCTCTGTGTGGGCGAATTGAATCGCCGCGTCAAAAGTAGCCATCTGTTTGACAGCCACCGCCTCGATGTGACCGGCGTCGTACAGGGCGCAGATGCTGGGCGCCATGCCGTGATAGCGCAGCCCGCCCGCATGGATTCCCGGCGGGATGAAATCGTGCCCGAGCGTGTGCATCTTGACGATGGGCGCCATCTTCGCCGTGTCGCCATAATCAAAGGTGTACACGCCTTTCGTCAGGGAGGGTGCGGCGGTCGGTTCCACCGCCAGCAGGCGCGTGCGCTTGCCGTTCTTCAGGTTTTCGCGCAGGAAAGGATAGGCGATTCCCGCGAAGTTCGAGCCGCCGCCCACGCAGCCGATCACGACATCGGGATATTCGCCCGCCATATCCATCTGCTTCAAGGCTTCCTCGCCGATCACGGTCTGGTGCAGGAGTACGTGGTTGAGCACCGAGCCAAGCCCGTATTTCTTTGCGCCGTTGGATGTGGCGGCGGCTTCCACCGCCTCCGAAATGGCGATGCCAAGCGAGCCGGGACTGTTGGGGTCGGCTTCCAGCACGGAACGTCCGTAATTGGTCTTGTCGGTTGGGCTGGCGTATACCCTCGAACCGTAGGTTTCCATCAGGTTGCGGCGATACGGCTTTTGGTGATACGAAACCTTGACCATATACACTTCAAGGTCGAGTTCGAAGAAATGACAGGCAAAGGCGAGCGCCGACCCCCATTGTCCTGCGCCCGTTTCCGTGGTCATTGCCCTGGTGCCAGCCTTCTTGTTGTAGAATGCCTGCGCGATGGCGGTGTTGGGCTTGTGGCTTCCCGCCGGGGAAACGCCTTCGTATTTGTAGTAGATGTGGGCGGTGGTATCCAGCGCCTTTTCCAGCCGCCGCGCACGCAGGAGCGGAGTGGGCCGGTATAACCGATAGATCTCGCGGACTTCCTCCGGTATCTCGATGAACCGTTCGGTGCTGATCTCCTGAAGGATCAAGTCCATCGGGAACAGCACGGATAAAAAGTCCGGCGTAACGGGTTCCATCGTGCCGGGATGCAGGACGGGCGTGGGCGGAACCGGACTATCGGCATTGATGTTGTACCAGAATTTCGGCAGATCGCTTTCGTTCAATAGGAATCGGGTCTGGTTGGTCATGGTCTCCTCCAAATGAGTCTAGGGGATGAAGCGCGGGGTGTTGGCTCGGTCGGCGAACACCTGATCTGCGGAGAGGGCAGCATCGCAAGCGGTCCGGTGTTTCGCTCCTGAAACGGGATTTCCGACTGGGGTTCGTTCGATTGTGGCATTGGATTCATGGATTCTCCTTTTCTGGTTTTCCTCTTTGCAGCGAGAGGATGGATCAAACATGTTGGGGCGAAAACAAAACATCCGTCCCGAAAATGGGACGGATGTTGAATCCGTGGTGCCACCCAACTTAGGCTGGTTGCAAAATCCATTCTGATGCAACAGATGCCAGCCTCGCTCTTGTAGTCAGCGAGTCGCTTTGCCGTTTGGTTGACAAGCCGCTCAGTAACTATGCCATGGTAACGGAGGCAAACCCGGCGTTGGCTACTGGCTCGACGATTCGGCTAAAGACTGCTCGACCGTCAACCTTTCACCTTGCGGCTCGGAGGACCATTCAACACTGCCGTTTCGCACAGGTCTTTCACCACAGCGGACCTGCTCTCTGAAGCGCCGTACAGCGGCTACTCTTCCTCGTCCACGCCTTGTTTTTGTTGATTATATGCAAAAGGATTGGGATGTCAATAAAAGCGCGCCGCTCTTACTGCACCGTTCCCAACATTCTCGGATACCAATACCACAAAATATCCGCCGCCGGTTTGCTGTGGACGGACGTGGACTTGTCCTGCAGGGCGACGGGCATGAAGTATCCACGGCTGACGAAGCCGGAGACCCACGAGCGCGCATTGACCGCGGTGAGCATGGCTTCGTAAATATCTGCCTGGGTTTGCAGGTTGAGGCTTGCCGCAGTGTTATCCGGGTTGGGGCGGGAGAGTTCGGCAAAATCCAGGCATCCGCCCGCGCCGTTGGGGACGCACCCGCTGGCGGCGCCTGCAGCGGAGGGGTACGACACCGCAAGGATGACCGGCTTGCCGAGCAGCGAGGCAAGCGGCGCGACCTCGTTATCGAGCAGGCGTCCGGCTTCGTTGGCGTAGTCCGTTTTTGTGGCGCTCTGGCTTGTGCTCAACGGAATGGACCACAAGAGGTAGATTCCATCCACATCCAGCAGAAAATTGACCGGTGTCTCCACGTTGGATTTGGTATAAGGCATCGCCCAGAAGACCTGACCCTTGAAGCGCGACCGTACATCCTGAATGATGGCTTTCCACTGCGCTTCCGCATCCGCCGGGACGTTGGAGGGCGAGCCATCCGAAAGCGCTCCGCCGGGGAGGGCGGGTCCCACCCAATCGCCGCCGAGGATGAGGATGTTTGCCCCGGTCTGGTTGGCGAGGTCGGCGTAGTTGACGGCGAAGGCGCGGTAGCGGGTAAACCACGACTGCCACCACTGGGCGTCGCGCGGGGCACTCAGCCAAAAGTTGGCTGCGGCTGTCCGCGTGGAATCAGCCGAGGCGGGGAAATGAGGCGTGGGAAAAACTGCAATGTTCAGTCCCAAAGCCCGGGCTTGTGAAATCATGATGGCAGAGTCAATCCAAAGCGGGTCCTGACCGGGAACGACGGCAAAACGCAGGGGAGAAATGCTGGTGTATGTCCAGGTGGGGGTGAGCACGGCAAGGTTGGAACCGATCGCACGCGTGTTGGCAAATGCCTGGGGCGCGTAGAACGAAAAATTGGGGCGGTAGGCGGGCTGGTATTCGATGCCAGCCACGAAGCCGGCGGCGCGTTTCGTGATGGACGCGCCCACAAGCGAAACAGGCTCCGGGTTTTCGAACCATTTCCACGAACTGACCGTGTCTTGAATATCCTGCCCAAGCAGGCTGGTGGCTGCCTGCCTTCCGGTGGGCGCAGCGCCCGCCGTCTGGTTGTCGTCTGCGCTTCCGCATTGACCGTTGCGGCAGTACCGGTACGAGAACGAGCCGAGGAAGTTCAACGGACCGTAGAGTTTGTATGCCCAGCGATTGTTGCCGAGGGGCCACATCGGGATGGGCTCCATCCAGCCGAAGATGTTGAATTGGATGTAAAGAATATCGCCCGGCGGCGTGACCGACGGAATGGTCGTTTCGAACAGAATCGGGCCGGATTCGTTGGTCGCCAGCCAGGCAGCGACCGTATCTTCGAGGATCACGTCCTGTTCCGGGACGATCAGGTCGCGCACCACCCATTCGCCGTTCGACTTGTGTTCGGCGTTCCAAAAGCCGTCGCCGAGCGTGTATTTGTATTGGATGTACGCCCCGGCGGGCAGCCCCAGTGTAATGGCGTAACGCCCGTCCGCCTGAAGGTTGAGGATTGGCATGCGATCCGTCACCGTGCTGACCCCGCCCTGCAGATCGGCGAAGGTGTTGCCAAGCTGCAGAATGTTGCCCGCAATGCGCACCGGCACGCCTGGCACGGTATCCTGCGGGATGGACACCATGAACGTCACGTTGACCAGTTTCGCAGGCTTGATGCGCAGATCCACGATGGTGGTGGAGCCATCGCCGACGACCGCGCCCTGCTGGAAAGGTTTATACATTCCATCCGGGCTGTAGGCAACCAGTTGCTGCGTGCCCACCGCCAGCCCGGGCAATTCAAACCGCCCAAGCGAATCCGTGAACGATTGCACGCCCCCCGCCGTCACGAGGATGTTCGGCAGCGGCGAACCGGTATCGGCGTTGAAGATTTGTCCCAGGATCGCTCCGGTTGGACGGTTGAGCGCTCTATCCCCCCAGTCGGCGATGATGTCCTGCACTTCGCCGGGACCGGCGACGTAGTGCATTCGATAGCGGATATTTGCGCCGGAACCGGCATCTTCGGGAACCGCCGCCGCGCCGCGCCGCACATAGCGGTATTTGACGACCGAATTGAACGGCAGGGGCAGGGTGGCGGTGTACGTCAATGAATCGCGCGGGCTCATCGGGTATTGCGTGGCGTTGATGGAAAGCCCGGTCACTTCATCCAGCACCGTCAGGATAAGCGATTCATTCGCCTGCAGCGGCTCAGGCAGGGTGACGATGAAGGTCGTCTGTGCCACCGGGTACGGCGTGGAGGAAGCGGTCACGTCCGCGGTGGGCGGCGTGGAGGGGGTTGAGCCGAAAGGGTTTTCGAGCAGTGAAATGGTGCATGCCTGCCCGGCAAGGATGAGGATAAGCGCCGCGAGTGCCGCACGGCGCAAGTTGATGGTTTTCCCGTTCATTCTCTTCTCCTTGGATGAAATACGCGCTTCAATCTGACCTTTAGCCTGCCCCTCCGTCTTGAGCGTTTTCCTGCGCTTCGGCTGAGCGTTTAATCCGTCCGGCGTAGGCGAGATGACTCAGACCGATGCTGATGAAGTATAACAAAATCATGGGAAGCATCACCAGCCCCATGTTGACCGGGTCCACCGTCGGCGTGACTGCCGCAGCCAGCAGGGCGATGATGACGACCGCCAGCCGCCATTGCTGGGCAAGCACGCTCGGCTGAATCAAGCCGATGGCAGTCAGTATGTAGATGACGAGCGGGAACTCGAAAAAGACGCCGATCCACAGCATCAAACCGGTGACGAAGGCGAAATATTCGTGCGCCGTCCAGAGTTGGGCGATCTCGGTAAAGCCGCCCAGAAACGGGAGCGCCGCCGGGAGCAAAACGAAGTAGGTGAACACTATTCCGGTTACAAAGAGCAGGGTCGCCAGCGGAATGCCCACCAGCCCCAGTTTCTTCTCGCGCGGCTTCAAACCGGGTGCGGCAAAGAGCCAAAGTTCCAGCGCAATGTACGGGAACGCCGCTGCAATCCCCACCGACATTGCCACGCGCATGAACACGCCGATCTCTTCCGTCACCTGAATCGCTTGCAGGTTTGCCAGCCCGCCCGCAGGGTCTGCAAGGAATTCCATCACCGGCTCCGCCACCCAAAAAGCGGCGATCACCGCCGCCGCCAACACGCTCACCGAGCGCAGCAGGTGTGCGCGCAGCGCCGCCAGCTGCTCCCAGAACAACTCGCGGGTATCGCGGCTGGAGACCATATCCACGAGCACATCCCCGATGGGACGTTCGTCGGGTTCGGTGTTCAGAAATTTATGGAAGCGGGAGATGGCTCGAAACGGGAAGGCAATAATATTGAAGGCGAGGCGGAAGGGAAAGACGAGAATCCGCCCCAAGCCCGAAAAGAATTTACGCATTGTTCTGGGGGTCGCTTTCGGGGGCTTTTTTCTCCGGCTCGGGCGCGATTCTGTTTTCGGAAGGCTTCACCGGCGCAGAATTGGCGGGATACGGCTGGGAGCGCGGCAAAGGCTTTGAGGGGCTGACCGGCTGCGAGGTCGGGTTGGAAGCGTTCCTGACCTCCTGACCGATCTGTTCCAGTTCCTCGTTCGCTTCGCGCATCAACTTGTGCGGCAGGGTCCGCAGTTCGCGCGAAGTCTGCTGGAAGATTTTCCAGCCGTCCGAGGTGACGATGTTTCTCATCCACTTGCCGATGGTCTTCCCGGCTTTTTGCATGTCCTTCGGTCCGAGCACGAGCAGGGCAATGATAATGACAAAAATAAGTTCCGACATTCCAACGCCGAGAATTTCCATACCTATGATTCCATATTTGTCCCTTGCGGGAGACTGTCCTTGATTACCTGACGAATTTCGTTTTCATGCTCCACCAGCGTGCCGAGCACGCCGTTGACGAAGCGGGAGGTCGAATCGGAACCGTATATCTTTGCCAGTTCCACCGCTTCGTTGATGGCAACCTTGATGGGCGTTTCGCGCGAGACGGCAAACTCCCAGCAGGCGATCCGCAGGATGTTGCGGTCAATTGCGGCGATCTGGTCGAGGGGCCATTCGGGCGCATACCTGGCGATGACCTGGTCCAGTTCGTGGCGGATGGGCAGGACGCCGAAGATGATTTGCCTCGCAAACTCGGCGAGGTCCTCGCTGAGCGCGGTATCTTCCAGGCGGGTTTTCAATACGTCGCCTGGAAGATGGCTCGAAAGATCGGTTTCATACAAGACTTGCAGAGCGATGGAACGCGCCCTGGTGCGGGGTTTCATGCTGCCTGTGCCTCGTCCTCGAAGTCTATATCTTCGATGTGAATGTTCACTTCGCCCACGTCCATGCCGACCATTTCGTGAATGGCGCGCGCCACGTTGTGCTGGATGTTGCGGCTGACCTCGCGGATATTGACGTTTTCCTTGAGGATGAGGAACAGGTCGGCGTAGACGGTGTTGTCCTTCGCTTCAATTCGGACGCCTTCGGCTGTTCCACGACGAAAGAGCCGGTTCACCCCGCCAGCGACCGGCGCAAGGCGGCTGACGCCGGGCACCTCCAGCGCGGCAAGGCGCGCGATGGTGGTCAGCACTTCGGGGGAAACGGTGGTTTTACCCTGTGTTTCTTCGGTCATTCCTGCTCCTGTTTCATTTCGATCACCTGCGGAGGCTGTTCGGGTTTGCGGATATTCCGCAGGGTAACAACGGCGATGATCGCCGCCGCAAGGACGCCCACGATTTCAATGGCGCTTCCGATCCAGATCTGGTCGGGGTCAATGAGTCCTATCGCTGCGCCGGCGCAGAAGGCAATCGGCAGGGGCGCCGCCATCACAAGACCCAGAATACGCACGGCGCTGCCCTCCGCAATGTATCCCTTGCCGACGAACCAGGAAGGCAGTTTTGCTGAAATTACGGCATAGATTCCCATGACGAATAAGAGAATTTCAACAATCAATAGACACATGTTCGGCTCCTTTTGGGCTGGTGGAGTATGTCATTGCCATGCCATTCCTGGACCGGCGCAGGGCGGCGGGGCAGCGAGGCTACTCCTACATCATTGCCATACCGCCGTCCACACCAATGACCTGACCAGTGATGTACGCGGCTCCATCCGAGGCGAGGAACGCGGCTGTGAAGGCGACCTCTTCTGGTTTGCCCAGCCGTGCCAATGGGACCATCTTGAGCGCCGCTTCGAGCGTTTCGGCGTTCATGGCTTTCAGGATGTCGGTATCCACAAATCCCGGCGCAATGGCATTGACGGTGATGTTGCGGGCGGCGACTTCGCGCGCCAGCGCCTTGGTGAAGGCGATCTGTCCGCCCTTCGAGGCGGAGTAGTTCGTCTGCCCAGGGTTGCCCATCTGCCCGGCGACGGACGCCATATTGATGATGCGCCCCGTGCGCTTGCGCATCATGTGCTTGACGGCGGCTTTCGAGCAATTGAAGGTGCTTTTAAGGTTGGCGTTGATGACCGCGTCCCAGTCCGATTCGGGCATCATCATGATCAACTGGTCGCGGGTGATGCCCGCGTTGTTGACGAGGATGCTCAAATCGCCGAACGTATCTATCGTAAATTTGACGAGCGCTTCCGCCTGTTTGAAATCGGAGACATCCGCTTGAAAAGCGGCGGCTTTTCCGCCCGCCTCTTGAATCTTCTTCACGACTTCCTCGGCGGCTTCGGGCGATTTGTTGTAATTGACCGCCACCGCCGCGCCGCGTGAAGCGAATTCCAGCGCAATCGCGCGGCCTATTCCGCGCGAGCCGCCGGTGACGAGAGCGACCTTGTTTTCCAACGATAAATTGAACGCCATATAGTTCTCCTGTAAGGGATTATACACCGCGTAGAACAAGTCTACAGTGTTCTACGCATATTTGCGCAAACCGAACGCCAGCCCCAAGCCGCCGCCCAGGGCGATGACCGCCGCCCAGAGGAAGGCGTCCTGCCAGAAGCGGATGGGGAACAGGCGGATAAGCGTATCGGAATAGCGGAAGAGCCACGAGTCGCCTTCAAAGAACAGGCTGTGGAACCCGGCGAAGAACGACCAGAAAATATCGGGGTTGAGCAGGATGCCCGCGCCCGCAATCAAGCCCAGCGCCGCCGCCAGACCCACCATCCACCAGCCGCCGCGCCGCAGACCGTTGAGATAGTCCGGGATAAAGTTGAACTTCCAGGAGAGGATTGAGAGAATGAGGAGGATCGTGATGGACACATACCAGACCTTCAACGCGCCCTGCACAACGCTCTTCACGTCCTGCATGTGCTTGAGTTCGCGCTCGTTATACAGCGGGCTGCCATCCTCGAATTTCAAATCGCCGAGGTAGGAAATATCCGCGTTGTTGGTGAGGTAGGTCACAGCGTAGGGCGCCCATTTCAGACGGTCTTCTTTGGTGAAGCCGTATTCGTCCGCCGGGAAGTAAGGCATGTTGTACTCGACCGTATAGAACAGCGGTGTGAGCAGGATGCGCAGGGCGAGACCAATCAAGGCAAGCGGAGTGAGGAGGGAGGTTAAAAAGGTAAGGATGGTTTTCATGCGAATCTCGTGCTACGGGAGCAAGCTCCCTGAGTCCATGCCGTAATTACTCCAAAAACTCCAAACCGCCCTCGAGGACGAAACTGACTACCATGTCGTTGACAATCCACTCGATTGGAGCGAGGTCATCGGTGAAGACGGTGGTGGTCGTATAGCCAGGCTCGAGGTTGGCGTAGGTGGTTGCCATCGTGGTGACGAGCAGCGGGTCGAGAGCGGGGTCCTGTGCGAGGCGCACCAGGTTGGCAGAGAAATTCTCCGGCGTGGTCGGCTGTTTGGTGGCGAAGATCATCGTGTTGAGCGAGCCGGGAATATCCATGATGTGAACGGACGGGAAAAGCTGCGCCATGGTCGTGGCGAGTCCGTCAATCAGGCGGCGGTCGCCTGGGACGGAGCCGACGTTCAGGGTCAGCACGCCGCTGTCCGTCAGGTGCGAGGCGCAGATCTCGAAGAATTCGAGCGTGGTCATGTGCGGGGGGATGTACGGCGGGCGGTAGGCGTCAATGGCGATGATGTCATAGCGTGCGGAACTGCGGTCGAGGTTGAGCCTGCCGTCGCCGATGATGACGTTCAGATTGGGTAAATTCATGTCGAAATATTTGCGCCCCACCTCGACGATCCTGCCATCCAATTCGTAGCCGTCAATTTGCAAATCTTCGCCGTACACCGCCGTCGCCTGGCGCGCCGCCGTCCCTGCCGCAAGCCCGATGATCGCCATGCGTTGAATCGAATCGGGCGAACGGTTTGCATAAAAATACGGTCCCACCATGAACTGCTCCCACGGACCGTTGTAATGCAGTGTATCGGGATGATAAATGGAGTGAACGCCCTGCCCGTCGTTCAGGCGCAGGAGCGTGTACCCGTTCAATTCCTGCACTTGAATGTAGTTGTATTCCGACTCGGTTTCGTACACCTGTCCGGTATTGCTCTTGAGCGCCGAACTCGAAGAAGCAGCGGCAATGGCTGCCAGCACAACCGGCATCCAGATCAGTTTGAACATCTCGCGGGTATTGGCGAAGCGTGCGAGTCCCGCCAGCGCAACGATCAGCAGAATCATCCCGAATAAAAAGAAGGTCAGGCGTGTGCCGATGGTGGGGATGAAGACCAGCGTGGGCAGGAACGTCCCGATGAACGAGCCCAGCGTGGATACGGCGTAAATCTGCCCGGAGATTTGTCCCGCTTTCGCCGCATCGTCCACCGAGAGGCGGATGGCGAAGGGCGAGATCGTGCCGAGCAGGGTGATGGGCACGATGAAGAGAATCAGCACGACGATGAACGAACCCGCCATGATGCCGACGCTCAGCGCTTCAAACGCTTCCGCCGCGGACCGGAGGACTGGTACCGCGACATAAGGCACCAGTCCCACTGTGAACGCCGCCCACGCAAGGATGCGGTACATGGCAAGCGGGGTCGGGTCTTTATCCGCCCATTTGCCGCCGAGGAAGTAGCCCAGCGTGAGATAGATGAGAATCAAGCCGATGATGCTCGCCCAAACCAGGTTGCTTGTGCCGAACACATTGCCGATCAAACGCCCGGCGGTCAGTTCCGCCGCGAGCGTGGTCATGCCGGAGATGAAGACCGTGAAGAGGAGGTAGCGTTTCATGAGCGGGAATTATACCCGCCGCGCTAAAACATCGCCGCCAGCTCATACAACGCATACAGCCCGCCGAGGATCGTTCCGATGACCCCAATGACTTCCAGCCACTGGATGAGCGTATCCACCCAGCCCGGCGTGACCGGGCGGTCTTTTTTGCGTTTGGGAGGCATTTCCCGGGCTATTGATTCACGGTCGAGACGCCGATGGCGCCGATGACAAAGATGAAATACGCCGCCAGACAGCATAGACCGATCACCGTCATTGCGACCTGGATCCAGCCCATGACGATGCCTGCCGTTGCCAGCCCGTCGCCGCTCGCGGTTGGCGGGATTGCGCGGGTTTCCTTGCGCGCCATGTAGCCGGTGATGAGCGCCACGATGGTCCCCAGGAGGGGCATGGCGGTGAAACCGAGGATGCCGCCGATCAGGCTGATGATGGCAAGTGTGCTGGTGGGCAGCATGTTCGGGTTGGCGTAGGGATTCTCTTGGTTCATTGGGTTTCCTTTCGTTGGGTGTTATGTTTCATGTACGGATTAAAGGGAGGGAAAGTTTCGGGTTGCATCCGGTCACGGCGATGAGGAAAGCGAACGGATGTCGTAGCCGTACTTTTCAAGGTAAGCCAATATCTTTTGCCGGATCTGGTCTTCCGGCGGAAGGGATGCGCCCTCGCATTTGGCGGTATGCCCGCTGACGGTGCCGGTCTTCCATGTGTTTTCCTGTACGTTCAACACATACCACTTCTGGCAGACGATCACCTGCACGGATTTGATCTGATAGAAAGGCGGCTTGATCTTTTTGGGCGAACCGGCGGTGATGCTGACGATCTCCCGCGCGGCGGGCGGCTCGCCTTTCAACAGGGATGTGCCCGTCATCCATTCCGGCTGCGGTACGCCGAGGTAGTCCAGCAGTGTGGGGGGGAGGTCTATGATCTGGACGTTGTTTTTCCGGCTTCCGGCGTGCTCGCCGTTTGGAAAACGGATGATGAGGGGGATGCGTTGATTGACCACATAGCGGTAGCCGTGGTCGGTGTAGATCACGAGGATGGTGTTCTCCAGTTCGCCCGATTCCGCCAGGTAGGTATAGACGTCCTTCACGTGCCGGTCGAAACTGCGAATCGCTTCCTTGTATTGTTCCGCGTCCCATTCCTCACCCTCGTTTGTGGATTCTTCGGGCGAGCCCCTGGTCTCGGACGAGAAATGCGGACCGTGGGTATTCATGAAATGGGAAAAGATAAAAATCGGGCGGTCGGAGTCTTCCAGCAGGCGGATGATTTCCTCCACGCGCTCGGAGTCGGTCATGCGCGCGTGCGGGTCGTTGACCTGCTCGAAGGGGTTTTCCATTTCTTCGACGAAAAAGATGTGCAGGAGCCGCGCGCCTGCCCGCTCGGCAACCAGTTCGATGAAGTAGGCGGAGGGGGAATTGCCCAGCAGCGGACGAAGGACCTCCAGCCAGGGGCTTGCAAAAGAGGCGTTGTTGACAATGTCGAACCCGTTGAGCAGGTTTAGTTTGCGGGCGTCCACATAGTAGGCGGCGCCTATTTCGACGGTTTTGTAACCCATCTCTTTGAGGATGCCGGGCAGGTGCTCAAAAGAGTCCTCTTTGCTGAGGATATCCGGGTAGCGATACACGCCGACTTCGGCAGGCTCCTTCCCGGTCAATGCCGAGGCGGTGGAAGCGGTGGTGCTGGAGGCGTTGGGAAAAGCGTTTTCCGCGACGAGCGAGGACCACACCAGTTCGGCAAGGAAGGGCGTGGTGTCCTCTGAAAAGCCATAGGCGGAGAGATAACTTGCGCTCAAGCCGTCGCCGCCCAGCACGATGATGTTGGGTCGTTTGGCGGCGAGGTTGGGCGATTGTGGATCGAAGCCCGTCCGGTAGGGCTGGCGGGAAACGGCAGCAGTGACGATTCCGACCGTCGAAACGGCAAGCAGGCTCAGGGTCAGGAACGAGGCGCGCTTCCAGAGTTTTTGCCGCTGTACGCGGCGGAATATCCAAACGAAGAGGAATATGAATACGGCAGTGTAGACGATCCGCCATGCGCCGCTGGCGGTGACGATTCCCAGTTTGAACAGGGTGTAGGTGAAGTTGTCGAGCATCACCAGCGCGGTGACAGCGAGCATTAACGCGGAAGGAAGGCAGGCGAGGGCTTTCCACTTTCGGGCGGGCAGGGCAAGCAAAAGCAGGAGGACCGTCAGCGCAGCCGCGAGGATGCCGCCGGTGATGAACAGCACCCTGCCCTTCTCCAATGGCGGGAGCAGGGAGAGGGAGGAGGATTGCGTGACGAAGAACAGCCATTCCATGAAGGCGTGGAAGTAGGCGGCGAGAACGGCGAGATTGAAGGGGGTCGCAAGGACGTTGGGTTGTTTTGGGGCGCGCATATTCATAAAGTCGGCATATTTTACACCTTGCAGTACAATTGGCGAAAACCGGGTCTTCCGTAATTAATGGGAAAGAGCCTAAACACGAAGGACACCAGGTACACAAAGGACGAAGGGCGGCTATTTTTACGGGCGTTTTTCCTTCGTGTACTTTGTGTTTGAAAAAGGTTTTCTCGTTAAAAACGGTAGAGCCCGAAAACTTTAGGAGTTGTCCATGTATCTGCCCAAACGATATCGTGAAGAAGACCATGCCAGGATCGTCGCCTTTCTCAAAGCGAACAGTTTTCCCGCGCTTGTTTCCCATGACGGGGAAAAACTGGTCGCCACGCATTTGCCGGTGGAGGTCGTCGAAAACGCGGACGGTTCGCTGACGATTTTGGGACACATGTCCCGCGCCAACCCGCAGTGGAAGACGTTTGGGGAACAGGAAGTTCTGCTCATCTTTCAGGGCGCGCACACCTACATCTCGCCGCGCTGGTACAACCACGTCAACGTGCCGACCTGGAATTACATGAATGTGCATGTCTATGGCGTGCCGCGCATGGTGGAAGGGGAGGAATTGTATGACCTGCTCAGCCGGCTGGTGAAGAAACACGAGGTGAATACCGGTTACAGCATGGAGGGTTTGCCCGCCGATTTTGTGGAGAAGGAAATCAAAGGTGTGGCGGGTTTCGTGCTTGATGTGACGCGCCTCGACGCCGGATATAAACTCAGCCAGAACCGCGACGACGAATCGTACGCGAACATCATCCGCGAGTTGGAAAAACGCGGCGGCGACGCTTCGCTCGAAATCGCGAAAGAGATGAGGGGTAGACGATAGGCGGTGATGGGTGTGGAGCAAACGGTCTATGGTCTACGGTCTATCGTCCATTTTCCTTGACGAAACCCCTGTGAGCGAATAAAATCCAAGCCGTTGTCAACTTTGCGCCTCCGTGTGGAGGCGCGTTTTCTGCCGAAATCATGACCGACGAACATCAGCCCGCCGACCCCGAAAGCCCGCAAGTGACCAACCTCGCCCAGGTGGACGTGGAAACGGTCCACGCCGAATTGGTGCGCATGCACCAAAGTTCGGCAGGGGCGGTTCACTCGGAAGATGTGGAGTTGAACCTGAGCGCAGCGGGAAGCGTCAGCGCAAAGAACGTCAGCGCGCGCGAGTCGCTGGTGGGGGCGGCTCAGGCGGAGGCGATGACCATCCAGCAGGGATTGGTGGGAGCGGCTCAGGCGGAGACTCTCTCGCTCAACGGCGCGGCAGGTGCGGTCGCGGCGGGAAGCGTCGAGTTCGGCAAAGCCTATGCTGGGCTGGTGGCGGCGCGTGAAGTCCGCGGGGAGCGCATCGAGTCGCTCATTCTGCTTTCCCCGAAAGTGGAAGGGAACGTCAGTACCGTGATGGACACCCGTTCGGCGTTGATCGCCGGATTGGTGGGCGGCTTGTTCACAGGCATCATGCTTCTGCTTGGGCGCATGTTGTTCGGCAGAAAGTGAATGTTGGATGCGCCCGCCCGGCTTCGCGCAGACCGGCGAAAGTTGGCGGACGAAACAGAATGTTCAGCGGAACACTTCCGCTTTACAGAAATTCATTTTTCGGGCGAAGGTAACTCCGCAGAGGCGGGGTGAGAGGCGCCCAAGGAGTTGAGTACGATGGATAAAGTAGTTTTGAAAGCGACCAGACGCAGCGTCACCGGCAAGCAGGTGAAAGCCATGCGCCGCGAAGGTAAACTTCCGGCGGTGATCTATGGACGCCACGTTGAGCCGATTGCGATTGCGCTCGAAGCGCACAACGCGGGCTTGATGTTGAGCAAGTTGACCTCCTCCAGCCTGGTCACGATCGAAGTGGACGGCACAGAGTATCCCGCTCTCGTGCGCGAACGCCAGCGCGATTTCATCAAGGGCGACCTGACCCATGTGGATTTCCTGGCGGTGGACCTGAACGAGAAGATTCGCACCAACGTGCGCCTTGACTTCGTCGGCGTTTCGCCTGCGGTCAAGGATTACAACGGCGTGCTCGTCCAGAACCTGGAACGGCTGGAAGTGGAATGTCTGCCCACCGACCTGCCCGAGCGCATCGCCGTGGATATTTCGATTTTGAAGCAGATCGGCGATTCGATCCGCGTGCGCGATATTGTCGTCTCCGACAAGGTGCGTATCTTGCAGGATGAAGATGAAACGGTTGCCGTTGTGACCCTCACCAAGGAAGAGACGGTGGCGCCGGCGGCGGAAGTTCCGGGCGAGGAAGCGGCTGCCCCCGAACTCAGCGTGGAACGCGGCAA
Organism: Chloroflexota bacterium; assembly: GCA_024434165.1. Taxonomy (GTDB): domain Bacteria; phylum Chloroflexota; class Anaerolineae; order Anaerolineales; family Villigracilaceae; genus Villigracilis. Next base: position 30,359 of record QMIW01000015.1, read on the forward strand.
GAAGGAAGAGGAAGGCGAAGAGAAGTAAGCCTTTCCTGGAAGTACAAGAAATCCGTCATCGGCTGGATGACGGATTTTTGTTTCTATCGTTTTTAACGGGAAAAACCTTTTTCAAACACAAAGTACACGAAGGTCACGAAGGAAAAACGCCTATCAAGTTGACGCCTTTTCCCTTTTGTGTACCTGGTGTCCTTTGTGGTTAGGCTCTTTCCCGTTAATTACGGGAGAGCCGGGTTTTTTTACTAAAGGGCGTTCTTGCCCGGGTCCGGCTGTGGTATGCTTGGAACTCGAAATTAAACCAGTATCCTTTCGGAGGATGGTGTGACCAAGCCATTGATCGGCATTACGACCTTTAACGGCAGGAACGATTACGGCAGGCCGGTTTCCGCCGTGCAGCATTCCTACATTCGGGCGGTGAGTTTGGGCGGCGGCATCCCGGTTTTGATTCCCGCCATATTGCCGCAGGAGGATTTGAACGAGTTGTACTCGCGCCTGCAGGGGATTTTGTTTTCCGGCGGCGGGGATATTTCGTTGAAGTATTTCGACGGAGAGGCGCATCCTCAAATCCACGATGTGGACGAAAACCGCGACGTGACGGAAATCTCCCTGCTCAGGCAGTCGGTGAACGACGGCAAGCCCTTCCTTGCGATTTGCCGCGGCGCGCAGGTGATGAACGTGGCATTGGGCGGCACGCTTTACACACACCTTGCCGACCAGGTTCGAAACGCCTTGAATCACGATAACGAGGAATATACCGACATCATCCATCCGGTCAATGTGGATGAGACCTCGCGCGCGGCGGAGATTTTCGGGGAGACTCTGCTCCACGTGAACAGCCTGCACCATCAAGGATTGAAGGACATCGCCTCCGGCTTGCGGGTAGTTGGTCATGCTCCAGACGGCGTGATCGAAGCCGTTGAGCTGCCCGGCCATCCTTACGCGGTGGGCGTTCAATGGCACCCCGAATGGCTGACCGACCAGCCGGTGATGCAGAGGTTGTTCAAATCCTTTGTGGACGCTTCGAGAAAATAACATGGGCAGCGGCGATTTAAGTCGCTGCGCGGGATATTTCACCGCCTCATGAACCTGCGCCAGCGCCTGATGGAACGATTCGTGAACTTTTATCCGCCCATGCTTGGGGCGGGTATTCGCTCACGCAAGGTGGACGAACGCACTGTGGAAGTCCACATGAAATTGACAGCCTTCAACCGCAACCTGGTCGGCGTGCATTTCGGCGGTTCGCTGTATGCCATGTGCGACCCGTGGTTCATGTTGATTCTGATGCGCCTGCTCGGCAGGGATTACATCGTGTGGGATAAAGCCGCCCGCATCCAATTCAAAAAGCCGGGGCGCGGAAAAGTATCTGCCCGGTTTTACATCCCGCCGGAACGGGTGGAGGAGATTCGCCGGGAGGCGGATGCGAAAGACAGGGTGGAGCCGGTCTTTTTCGTGGATGTGGTGAGCGAGAGCGGCGAGGTGGTTGCCAGCGTGGAAAAATTACTGTATGTTCGCAGAAAGAAACCGGATCAATCTTCCTGATATGAGCGCCCATCCGATTGGCGTCTTCGATTCCGGCGTGGGCGGGCTTTCCGTCCTGCGGGAGATCCGCGCCTCGATGCCGGGCGAGGACATCATCTACTTCGGCGATCAGGGGCACGTGCCATACGGTCCGCGCCCGATGAAGCAGATTCAGGATTTCTCCGAGGGAATCACGCGCTTCCTGCTTGGGGAAGGGGCGAAGATCATCGTCGTGGCGTGTAACACGGCTTCGGCGGCGGCGTTGAAACATCTGCGCGAGACATTCCCGGATGTGCAATTCGTCGGCATGGAACCGGCGGTCAAACCGGCGGCGGAAAAAACACAGACCGGCAGGGTGGGCGTGCTGGCAACCCCGGCGACGTTTCAAGGCGCGTTGTATGCCTCGGTGGTGGAACGATTTGCGAACGGAGTCGAGTTATTTCAGAACACCTGCAATGGGTTGGTGCAGGAAATCGAAAGGGGGAATTTGAACGGTGAAGCGACGCGCCGAATTTTGGAGGATGCACTTCGTCCGATGCTGGAAAAGGACATTGACACGGTCGTGCTGGGGTGCACGCACTACCCGTTCGTGATTCCGCTCATCGAGCGGATTGTAGGGGAAAAGGTGCGGGTGATTGACCCCGCTCCCGCGGTGGCGAGACAGGTCAAACGTCTGCTTGAGGCGGGGGGGATGTTAAATCAAAACGGAAGCGGCAGCGTCCGCTTTGTCACATCGGGAGAGGCGGAATCGGTCCAATCCGTTTTGCGCGTGCTGCTGGGAATCGAGAGCGCGGTCGAAGCGGTTACGTGGAAAGACGACCGGGAGATTCAATCACCTCCACGCCCATCATCTGCATATCCTTGAGCAGGCGCACCGGCTCGGCGGCGTGTCCCATCATGTGAATGCCGCAGGGATGCGCCGTGCCGTCGAGATATTGACGCAGGTACGCGGCAACGGGAATCGCGGTGAGTTCATAACCGTCGGAGTGGGCGATGCGCGCTTCGAATTGCGCCGGCTGCCCGTTCTTCCAGCCTTTCGCCTCCACCTTGATCGCGACGATATACGGCGGTTTGTTCCTGCCCATTGCCCACCACATCAACCTCCCAAGCGGGCGGATGCCGCGCTTCGGCGCGATTTTCAAGCCGATCAAGACCATCGGCGTGATGATGAGGTCGGAAAACCAGTTCCAACCGGCGATGTAAAAGCCGGTGTCTTTCAAGGTGGGGAACATCCCCGGCATCCCGCGCAGTTCCTCGAAGAACATGGAGTAGCACATTCGTTTGCCGATGCCGCTGCCGAAGTCGAATTCGCGCATTTCCCATGCAGAGGGTTTTGTCCATGCGCCGTTTTTGTAGACCTGCGCCTGGTAATCGAGAAAACCTTCCATGAGTTCGTCCACGGCTTCGGTATAGGGCAGGTCCTGCATGTTCATGTTGATAAAGCCCGCCGTGACCGCGGATTCGAGTCCATCCAGTTTCGCGGCGGCGTAACGGATGAGCGCGGAGGGCAGACCGGGGTGATAGCCCGCTTCGGTGATGAAGCACAACCCGGCTTTTTCGATCTCGTCCTGCGCGGCATGCAGCGCCTCCAGTTTCTTCGTTGAGAACTGCACGTCGAGATAATCCACGCGAGAGTCAATGCAGGCGCGGATCACCGTCCCGGCGTGGTGTGCCGTCGGGGCGGCGACCAGACACAAGGTCACGCCGTGAAGCGCATGACTCAGGGAGGCGTAATCCGCTGCGTTTGCGAGTCTGGCTGTTACGCGCGGATGATTCAATTCGTCTGCGAAGGATTGAGCTTTTTGCAAATTCCGCCCGGAGATGATGATGTCTGCCCCGGTGTGCGCAAGCAGGTGTTTTGCCAGCGGTTTTCCGGTGTATCCATACCCGCCCAAAATCAAAATTGTGGTCATGTTTCCATTCCTTGACGCCGCCGCGCCGCTGTGTCTCTACTTTTCCGGCATCACCGCCAGAAGGGTCAGGTTCCTGCCGATGACCCGCAGCTCGTCCTCGTCTTTGAATTTCATGCCGACCATCGCCATCACCGAGCGGGTGTAGGCGGGTTTGCGGCGAAAGAATCGGACGAGCATTTCGCCGGTATCATTTTCGGTCAGTTCCCCGGCGCGCGCCTTGAACTTTCTGCGCCCGACCTGCGCCTCGAAAACCGGATTGCTCTGTATGTTCCTGTACCAGTCTGCGCGCTTGCCGTAGGCGGCTTCGATATAGTATGTGTCGGTGGAGGGGTCGTAATCCATCACGTCCACCATAACTTCGCGGCGTTTGCCGGTCTTTCTGCCTGTCGTGGCGATGAACATCCATTGCGCGCCGATCAGCCGCTCCCAGCCGCCGAAGCCAAGCCTGTGAAGCAAAAGCGGGATTTTGAAGAAAAATTTCAGCAGGGTGTTGGGGCGTTTTTCAAAGACGGTCATGTTACTTTCCTGTCACCAGAAATAGGCGGTGGCTGGCGCGAAAACGGCGAGAAAATACGCGGCGATCTTCATCCGCCCATCGGTGGAGTTCAATTCGTGGATATGCCGGGCAAGGCTGTCGAAGCCTTTCAGGTGCATTTTGCCTTCTGTTTTAGTATAGCCCCCAAACCTGAAAAATCAACAGGAGGAGATTCTTAATCCGCCGGGACGATGCTCAGGTCGTCCGGTGTGATGCGCGCATTTTCCAGCGCTTTGAAACTCAGTTTCCCCGCTTCGAGACCGTGCTTGTCCACCACGCGCTCGAACAGGGCGTGATACCCTGCCTTGACCATCGCCTCCCAGTTCAACCCCAGCAAATCCACAACCTTTCTCAGGGCGCTGATGTCGTCGCCTTCGATCTCCACGAATTCGCCGTAGGGCAGTTCGTCCAGCATGATGTGAACGCCTTCCAGTTCGTAGGTGGCGCGGAATTTTTCGTAGAAAACAATGGGGATGAAGCCGAGCAGTTCGAGAAATTCCCTGGCGCTGTCGAAATCACCGACCGTGAATTCGATTTCCCTCCGGCTGAGCACGCCGCTCGCGCGCGCCTCGCTCGGACCTTTGAAGGTGAGCTTCGCCTGCGAGTCGTTTCTCAGCCTCAGCACTTTCATGTTCTTTCTGAGGTCGCCTTGCGGATTATCGAAGCGCAGGTTGACCTCATGCACGCGCGGCTGAATCAATTGCGCCTTCAACTCACGAAGGCGCAATTCCACTCGCTTCAAATCACGCACGTAAAACTTGACTTCCGTCTCATGCCCGTTCATGCTATTGCAGGTTGAGCAGAATCTGTTTCTGCTCCACGCTTTCGCCGGCTTTGGCTTTGATGTGATGGACCACGCCGTCGCGCGGCGCCTTCAATTCGTTCTGCATCTTCATGGATTCGAGGATGACGAGCACCTGTCCCTTTTTGACCTGCTGCCCCTCGCTGACCGGAATGGCGACGACCAGTCCCGGCATGGGCGCTTTGAGGTGCAGCTCGCCTCCTTCCGCCGCGCCCCCTCCCGCCGCGGCTCGGAGGCGCTTTTCGCGCTCATCCTCCACCTTCACCTGGAACTGCCGCCCGCGTAAAAGCACCTGCCAGGCGTCATCGCCCTGGTACACAAAGGACTCGAACGACTTGCCGTCGAGAATCAGCGAATAGACGGGCTGTCCGCTGACGGACTCGAAATCCACGGCGATCAGCCGCTCGCCGACGCGCACGTGGCGGTCATCCACGATTTCAATGGAAAAATCCTTGTCGTCAATCGTTGCAACGTATTTCATGCCTTAGCCTCAATCGTAAATCGTAAATCGAATTACCTGTGCATTCGTTCCCAGCGCCCGACCCACTTCCAGTTGCTGGTATCGCGTTCGTTGCGGCGCACGATCTGGGCGGACCGTTCGGTCTCCTTGTGGGCAACCAGTGTGGCGAGGATGGCGGCGATCTCCGCCTGCACCGCATCCGTTTCGGACGCGCCATCCATCGAGAAGCGTTCCTCCACGAAGCGCGTATCGAATTGCCCGCCCATGAAGCGGTGCGAATCCATCAGCGTCTGGTGGAAGGGGATGTTCGTCCGCACGCCCACGATGCGGTATTCCTCCAGCGCGCGGCGCATTCGCAGGATGGCTTGCGCGCGCGTCTCGCCCCAGACGATCAGCTTGGCGATCATCGGGTCGTAGTACGGCGTGATCTCGAAGCCGGGGTACACACCCGTATCCACGCGCACGCCCGGACCGGTGGGCAGGAGGCTGTGGGTGATGCGCCCAGTGGAGGGGATGAAGTTGTTGAAGGGGTCTTCCGCGTTCACGCGGCACTCGATGGCATGACCGTTGAATTTAACCTGCTCCTGGGTGTAACTCAACTGGCGTCCGCGCGCGATGCGGATTTGTTCGGCGACGATGTCTATGCCGGTGACCATCTCCGTGACGGGGTGCTCCACTTGCAGGCGGGTGTTCATTTCGAGGAAGTAAAAATTCCTGTCTTTATCCACCAAAAATTCGATCGTGCCGGCGTTGATGTAATCCACAGCCTGGGCGGCTTTGACGGCGACGCTGCCCATCTTCTCGCGCAGTTCATTGTCAAGGAAGGGCGAAGGCGCCTCCTCCAGCAGTTTTTGATGGCGGCGTTGGATGGAACATTCGCGCTCGCCGAGGTGAATCACATTGCCGTGCGAATCCGCGATGATCTGGAATTCGATGTGCCGCGCCCCTTCGACCAGCTTCTCCAGATAGACATTCCCGTCGCCGAAGGCTGATTCCGCCTCGCGTCTCGCGGACTGGAGGAGGGTCGGCATTTCCTCCAGGCTTCGGACTTCCCGCATGCCTTTTCCGCCGCCGCCCGCCGTCGCCTTGATCAGAAGCGGAAAGCCGATCTGCGGGGCGATGCGGAGCAGGTCGTCGTCGGACATGTTGCCCACATCTTCCGTCCCCGGCACGACCGGTACGCCGGCTTTGATGACCGTCGCGCGCGCTTCGGCTTTGTCGCCCATTGCCGCAATGGACGAGGGTTTGGGACCGATAAATGTGATGCCGAGGTCGGCGCATTTGGCGGCGAAGTCTTCGCGCTCGGCAAGGAAGCCGTAGCCGGGATGGATCGCGTCTGCGCCGGACCTTTTGGCGATATCGAGAATCTTCTCCCCGCGCAGGTACGATTCACGCGAAGGCGCAGGACCGAGCAGGTAGGCTTCATCCGCATAGCGGACATGCAGGGCGCTTCGGTCCGCTTCGGAGAAGACGGCGACCGTTTCCAGCCCCAGTTCCCGGCAGGCGCGAATGATGCGGACGGCGATCTCGCCACGATTTGCAATCAGTACTTTTTTGAACATCTCTGCTCCGCAAGTGTCAAGTTTCATGTACCAGGTTCCAGGTCTTCGACACTTGAAACCTGACACGTGGAATCTGAAACTTATAGTGGAATATTTCCGTGCTTCTTCGCCGGGTTGCCGTCGCGCTTGTTGCTGAGCATCTCCAGCGCGTTGATGAGGCGCGGACGGGTTTCCTTCGGCTCGATGACGTCGTCAATGTAGCCGCGCGAAGCCGCCACATACGGGTTGGCGAATTTCTCTTTGTATTCCGCCACCAGTTCGGCTTTGCGTTTGACCGGGTCCTCCGCCGTTTCGAGCTCGCGGCGGAAGATGATGTTCACCGCGCCGTCCGGTCCCATCACCGCAATTTCGGCTGTGGGCCAGGCGAGGTTCAAGTCTGCGCGGATATGCTTGGATGACATCACGCAGTACGCGCCGCCGTAGGCTTTGCGGGTGATGACGGTCAACTTCGGCACGGTCGCTTCGCAATAGGCGTAGAGCAGCTTTGCGCCGGAGCGAATGATGCCGTGATGTTCCTGGTTGGTTCCAGGCAGGAAGCCGGGCACATCTTCGAATGTGATGATCGGAATGTTGAAGGCGTCGCAGAAACGCACAAAGCGCGCGCCTTTTTCGCTGGCGTCAATATCGAGCACGCCCGCAAGCACGGCAGGCTGATTGGCGACGATGCCGACGGAATGTCCGCCGAGGCGGGCGAAGCCGACCACGATATTTCCGGCATAGTTCTCATGGATTTCGTAGAAACCGCCGTCGTCCACGATGAGGCGGATGACATCCTTGATGTCGTACGGTTTGTTTGGGTCGTCCGGGATGATGGTGTTGAGCTCTTCGCTCATCCGCAGCGGATCGTCCGAGGTGGGATGGAAGGGGGCGTCCTCCATGTTGTTCTGCGGCAGGTACGAGAGCAATTTGCGAATCTGATACAGGGTATCCGCTTCGCTGTCGGCGGCGACGTGGCACACGCCGGATTTTTCCGAATGGACGCTCGCGCCGCCCAGTTCCTCCTGGGTCACTTCTTCGTGGGTCACGGCTTTGACCACGTCGGGACCTGTGACGAACATGTACGAAGTGTTGCGGGTCATGAAGATGAAGTCGGTCAGGGCGGGGGAGTACACCGCGCCGCCCGCGCAGGGTCCCATGATGGCGGAGATTTGCGGGATGACGCCGGACGCCATCGTGTTGCGCAGGAAGATATCCGCGTAGCCCGCCAGCGAAACGACGCCTTCCTGAATGCGCGCCCCGCCCGAGTCGTTCAAACCGATGACCGGCGCGCCGTTCTTCATTGCCATGTCCATGATCTTGCAGATCTTCTCGGCATGGACTTCGCCCAGGCTGCCGCCGAATACCGTAAAGTCCTGCGAAAAAACATACACCAGCCTGCCGTCAATCGTGCCCCAGCCGGTGACGACGGAGTCGCTCATGTATTTCTGTTCGTCCAGGTTGAAGTCGTGCGTGCGATGGACGACGAACGCATCCACTTCGCGGAACGAACCGCGATCCAGCAAAAGATCGAGACGTTCGCGCGCGGTCAGGCGTCCTTTTTTGTGCTGCGCGTCAATGCGAGCCTGTCCTCCGCCCAGGCGCGACTGCGCCTTCAGGTCATTCAGTTGTTGGATTTTCGGTGTTTCGCTCATATGCCTCTCTCGATAAGGATTTCGATGCAAAGAAGATGATGGTCAACACTGCCAGATTTACTATAACAGCAAACAGGGAATTTGGTCGCGGATTCTGGAAGAGAAATCTCTCGCTCCAATACCAGACTGTGGAGCCTGCCCCCGCCCCGATGAGGAACTTCGCCGACCAGGGCTTTTTCTGCCAAATGCTCCAGGACAGGGCTGCTCCAAGCGCCGCCCAGAATATACCGATGAAAGCGCTTGCCGCCGGTGAAAGCCGCAGGGCGAATTCGGTCAACGTGGAACTCCAGGCAATGGATGTCCACGCCCGCAGGACATTCCAGGCTGTGAAAATTAACACCATCCAGCCTGCGAGGGTTACTACAAAAGGGCGTTTCATGCTAGTATTTCGGCTCTTCCAGCAGATACAGCAGGTCTTTTCCACCGTAACTGCTGTACCGTTCGAGGTAGGGCGCAAATTGACCGTAATATGGCGGCAGGGCGAGCAGGCGCGGGTTGGCAAATACAACCGTCATGCCGCGCTGGCGCAGGTAGACGGGCGCATCTCCATTTTGCAGGGCATGAAAGTAATCGTAACTGTTGATCAAGCCGTCCATGTTGACGATGGTACGATCCTTGATCAGGTAGCCGACGTTGCCGCCGCCGGTCATGCCGATGATTTCGCCGGGGAAGGTGTTTTTTTCGATGTACGCAACCACTTCCATGTAGGGGCGGTTCGGCGAGAAACGCCCGTGCGGCATGATGTAATGGACCATCCCCCAAAGGGCGTTTGCCGAAACCCCGGCGTAGACCAGCGCTCCCGCCGTCAATGCGAAGCGCGCATATTGGATTCGTCGAAGCGGGCGCAGGATCAGATCGAACAACAGGCTGGCTGTCAGCGTCAGCAGAATCATCTGGCTGATCCAATACCATTCCTTTGCGCCGCCGTAGGAAGTGGCGGTATAGGAGAGGATGTGGATTCCGCTCCCCGCCAGCAGGGGAATGCCGCCGAGCATGGTAACGGCTTGCAGGGCGCGTCGTTTGTTGAAGAAGACCAGGGTCCATGCGGCAAGGATGAAGGTGAACAGCACCGCGAAATACCGCTCGTCAACCTTGTCTGCGCCGGGGATGATGGGGCGGATGTGTTCGGAGATTTTCCAGAACACTTCGGAGAAGGGCTGCCAGGTTTCGAACGCGCCCGCATCCATGCCGAAGAAGGATGCCCAACTCGATGCCGGGCGTTCATACGCCGTGCTTGCCATGCTGCCCCACCAGCGTTTGATCTGTCCGCTGACCGGGCTGGAGGTGCCGAACATGACTTGATTGAAGAGCATGTAAACCGCGAGCAATCCGCCGAGCAAGCCGTAATAAACCGCACCCTCGGAAAGCCATGTTTTCCAGTTCGCCTTGAATTGAACAAGCGGGCTTTCGGGTTGGGTCCGCTTTGGGTCGGCGAACCAGTGAGCGGCTAAGCGAGAAGCGGTAAAGAGCGCCAGGCTGATGCCGAAATCCAGAAGAAACGCCGAGCGGGGGAAGTTCCTCCCCAATCCCAGTTGAACAAACAAAATATAAACAACCGCCACGACGACCATGCTGATGGCGAGCGCAAGACCTGCCTGACGCAGTGTTTTCCAAACCGGCGCTGCGCGGGGATGCCTGTACGCGCCGAGAAAATACAGAATGGGAATTTTGACGACGAGCGCGATCAGCGCTGCTTCCACGGCGGATGAGGCGTAGGTGGTGTTGTAGGTGTTGAAGTCGGTGCGCAAAAGGACGGAGGCGGTCATCGAGACGAAGATGAGCAGAATATCGAGCGGCAAAAGAAAACGGATTGGCGACCCGCGAAAGACGATCCAAACCCCGGCGATGACGGCGAGAAAGACCAGGTCGAGCCTGCCGAACATCGCAAGCGCGGCAAACAGCGCCAGCCCCGCCAGTTGTTTTTTGGAGATTTCCCCCGTGCGCCAGCTTTCTTCAAATTGGGAGAGTTTATAAATCAACAGGACGACCGCAAACGCGGCGATGGGGGTTTCCAGCCCAAGTTCGTACACGGTTGCGTGGATGTAATCGTTGAACGACCAGAACGCCGCCGCCAGAATCGCAACGGCATGGGAAAGATGCTTCTTCACGAGCCGGTACAGCAGCAGCGCGGTTGCGGCGTGGATGACGGCGATCACCACCAGCAGGACGCGCAAAGGCAGAATCAAATCGAACCGGGCAAGCGCGAAGATCGGGATGCAAATCAACATCCACAACGGGTGGTAACCGTTCGTCGGGTTGATGCCGTCGAAGGTGCTGCCGCGCCCTTCGGAGATGTTCTGGGCGACCTTGAAGTAGTAATAAGCGTCGTCCCGTTTGAACCAGTTGTTCGGGAAGACGTAATCATCCGCGAGCGACGCATAAATGTGGATGCCCAGGATGACGGCGACGAGAAGGACTTCAAACCATGCGATGCGTTTAATAAAATTCATTCTTCCGTTTTCGGCAATCGTGCCGTTATGATATATCGAGTGTGATCTTTCCAAAATTTTCGCCGCGCCGCAGCCGCTCCTGCGCGGCGGCGGCTTCCCTCAGCGGGAAGGTCGTATCGAGAACGGGCTGGAGTTTACCAGCAAACACCAAATCCATCACCTCGCGGAATTCGGCGATGCTGCTCATGGTGGAACCGAGGATCGAAAGGTGTTTTCCAAAAATATAACGGTTGTCAATTTCAAAGCGCGGCGTGGCGCTGTTGCCCACCGTCAGCAGCCGCCCGCCCTTTTTGAGCGCGCGCATGCTGAGCGGGAAGGTCGTGCCGACGTTATCCACCACCACATCCACACCGCGTTTTTCCGCGGCGAGGAAGACCGCCTTCGACCAATCCTCCTCTTTCGAGCGGTCAATCAAAACGTCCGCACCGAGCGCCCGGGCTTGTTCCAGTTTTTTGGAATTGGAACCGACGACAATGACGCGCGCGCCAAGATATTTTGCCACTTGAATGGAAGCGGAATTCACGCCTCCTCCCGCGCCGACGATTGCCACCGTTTCCCCGGCTTTTACCGCCCCGCGAGCGGCGAGCGAATGCCAGACGGTCTGGTAGACCAATGCCGCCGCTGCAGCCTGATGGTACTCGAATCCATCCGGGATTTTGTGCAACTGGCGCACCGGCAGGCTGATGTATTCGCAATATGTGCCGCGGACGGTCTCGCCGAGCAGGTGCCACGTCCGGCAGAGGTTGTCCCGCCCGCTTTTGCAGGCGTCACATTCCCCGCATCCCAGGTTGGCGTTGATGACGACGCGGTCGCCCGCCCTCACCCCTAGCCCCTCTCCCTCACGGAGAGGGGAATTAATTTCTACAATCTCCCCTGCGCCGTCTGCGCCGGGAATGTGCGGATATTCCAGTTTTAAACCCTGCCAGCCATGACGCACCATCACATCCATGCGGTTGAGCGCCGCGGCATGTAACCGCACCAGCGCCTCGCCGGGCTTGGGCTGCGGGGCGGGGAAATCTGTGTATTCGAGGACTTCGGGTCCGCCGTGCGTGTGAAAGAGGATTGCTTTCATGGTTTGCCTGCTGTAAGACAAGCCTATAGACTTTTCTTGCGTGCGATCGCGGTCAGCGAGCCGTTGTCTGCGTAGATGCTGAAGCGATTGAGAAATTTGATGAGGGCGGCGAGAAAGCTGCCAGGGTTGTTCCCAAGCCGGAACAAACGCCGAAAGAGGAACCCCAGCGTGGCGTATTGCCCCGCGCGGTTGATCTCCAGCACGTCGAAACGGTCTTCCAGAACGCGGCGGATGGTCTGCGGCGACCAGTAGAAAACATGCTCCGGCAGTTTGAATGAGACCCAGTTTTTGCCGGATGCTTTTGCAAGCGCGCTGGTTGGGTCCGGGGTGGTGATGGCAAGCACGCCGCCGGGTTTCAAGACTCGGTGAATCGCGGCGAGAAATTTCTTCGGGTCGTATATGTGCTCGAAGGTGTCGAAGGCGACCACAAGGTCGAAACTCTCCGGGGTGTAGTTCGCGGTTTCGATCAAGCCAAGTTGAATGCGGCCGCCCCAGGTCTTTTGCCCCATTTTGACGATGTAATCGGATGGGTCCAGCCCGTACACATCGAAGCCCATCTTTCGGGCGGCGGTGAGGAAGTAGCCCGGTCCGCAGCCGATGTCCAATGCGCGCCCGGCGGATTGATAGGGCGCAATCTGTTTGAGGCGGCGGGTGAACGTCCTGACCCAGTTATCGCCGATCTCAAGGTATTCATCGTAGCCCTGCCCGGAAATGTTTGAGTTGTAATAGGCTTCATCCTTGTAAAGCCTGAGAATGGCTTCCTGGGTCAGGCGCGGCGAGAGGTAGTTGAGACCGCAGGAGGAACAAACGACGACGCGGTATGGAGCGAAGTCGTAGCGGGTGACGGCTTGGGCGGAGGGTCCGCACAGGGGGCAGGCGGCAGTTTCGAGGTCAAGGTTTGAGGCGGTGTTTGTCATTTGCGTAGAATCCCTGCGAGGTCGCCGCGATCCTTTCGGGCGAATGCGTTGAGCAGGCTTTTGTTCAGTTGGATTAATGCGATCACGAGCATCAGCGCGCCGCCGGCGGCAAGCAGGCGGTCGCGCAGGGGGAGCGGGAGAAATTGCAGGAAGATGATGTGAGCGATGCGGTTGAACGGCGGCTGGAGGATGACCGGCGTAAGGATTTTGGCGAAGCCGATGCCTGCCAGAAATACGCCAAGCACGAAGATCACCATCCAGAATTGCGTGCCGAAACTCGGCTCGAGCCATCTCCAAAAACTGGCGCGGAAGTAAATGGCGAGCGTATCCCAAAAGGTTCCGAAAAGATGGCGCGGCTTCATCCGCCCCAGCCCGCCGCTGCGGCGGTAGGCGACCTCCACCGGATGCTCGACGATCTTGTAGCCGAAGCGGGAGGCGGCGACCAGCAGTTCGATATCGAAGGCGAAACGGCTCACGCTGAGGCGCGGAATGGCATCTTCGAGCACTTCGCGTTTGAAAAGTTTGATGCCGGTCTGTGTATCGGTGATGTTCAACCCAAACAGAAAACCGATGGTCTTGCGATAGAGCGCGCTCATCACCTGACGAGGAAGCGGAAAGCGGTTGGCAGACGGGTCTTTCACGCCGGCAACGACATCCGCCTTCGTTTTCCTCATGACGGCGAGCAATTTTACTACGTGGTGGGGGGCGATCTCCAAATCGGCATCCAGAAAGGCGATGACCTCGCCGCGCGCATGTTCGAACCCGCGAAAAAGGGATGCGCCCTTGCCGACGTTGGTCTTGAGCCGCACCGGTTTGATGTTTCGGTGAACGCGCGCGGCGCGTTTGCATTCGGAAAACGTGTCATCGGCGCTTCCGTCGTCCACGACGATGATCTCGAAAGCCTGCTTTTTGAGCGAATCGCAAATGACCAGCAGATTCTCATAGATGTGGGAACCTTCGTTGTAAGCCGGTACGATCACGGAAAGACGGACGTTCTTTTTCGAGTTTGTTTTGGACATTCGGGATTCTGCAGGCGGCAATGCGGTCAGGGCGCGACGATGAAGTGGATTGTGTTGGATCTCACCGGCGTGCGTCCGAACGCATCCACCAGGGACCGGTTGCCGGCTTCGACGTAACAGCGGTACGTGCCCGGCTCGAGATTGGGTTCCAGTTCGCCCCGGGATTGTTCCTGCCTGAGGGGATAAAACTGGGGGCGCACCGGCTGGTAGTTGTTATCCGAGGGGATGAAATCTGGATTGCTCGTGAAGATCACCGAGTCAATGAAGAGCGCCATGAATTTGGTCGGGTCGTCCAGGTAAGGGCGATGAAGTTCCATTGTGTGGAAACCGGTTGTAACCTCGAACGGACCGATTCGCTCCCAGTTCCATTGGTTGAGTTTATCTTCGCCAATGGAGGCGAAGATATAGGCGTTGTTCTCGATCATAATCCGGGCGGGGGAGTTATCCACCACGCGCTTGTAATACCGCACCCAAACATACAATGGACTTTCCTCCATGACCTCGAAAATATAGAGGACCGGGCTGCTCCCGAAGTTATCCATGAGAAATCCGTCTCCCGTCCAGTTTATGGCGTAAACGGTTTCCACCTGCCAGCCGGGAGCGGCCGGGAAGGTCTCCGCTTCGACCCAGGCGTGGTTGACCTGTTGGATTTCGCACTTCAAGGCGAGCCTGCTGGCGGTTCCGCTGGATAATTGCCAGGCAAGGTTTCCTTCGGGGGTGAATTCAAGGGTGAGGTGGGCGCTGATACATTCCGGGGCGGCGAGCGCTTCCGCGTCAATATCCACGCGGTCGAAATAATCGCCTTTGATCCATTTGGCTTGCGGGTAGCACGATTCCAGGGCTTTTGCAAGATCGTCGCGTTCCTGGCGGCTGTTCCAACTGATCTTATCCAGGATGATGGAACGATTCGGACGGGGGCTGAGGTCCGGCAGGGTGGGGAGGACGTTTTCCAACGCCACCGTCTGGTACGACTCCTTGATTTGATGCGGCGGCAGTTTTCCCAGCATGTATAGTTCGATCATCTGGTATTCGTTGTTGAGCGGTTCGTTGTAGTTCGGCACGGATGCCAGCACAAGCAGGGTTTCGGAATCCGCCGCGCCTGCTGCAAGTTCCGCCACTTCGCGTCTCACGCGCCGGTCGCCGGCGTCGTCCACTTCGTTGAAGTAAATGTACAGGTTGAAAAGCGGAATCCAGACCAGCACGACGAACATCACGCTGGCGGCAAGCGGCTGGAGTCCGCTGCCCAGGGCGCGCAGGCTTTCACGCGCGAAAATGTACATGCCCATCGCAGCCAGGATGTATATCGCAGGAAGCGCGGGATAATACACGCGCCCGAATGGCGAGTGCGCCAGAATCGGGACGGGAAAGATAAAGAGGAGCGCCCAGATCAACGTCCACGAAGCGAGGCGGGAACGCATGTTTGCCAGCGCCGCCGTCACCCCGAAAGTCAACCAGGGAAGCAGGAAGGCGTTCAGCAGCGGTCCATGGCGGTTGTAGAGAAAGTCCTGAAAGGTCATGCCGTACCAGCTGAACAACACCTCGGAGAAATAATCCCACAGGGTAACAAGACCGTTCTCCCAGCCTTTTTCGCCTACTTCGTAGTAACTCATCCTGCCCGTCAAATAAGGGATGAGGATGGGCGTTGCCAGCATGGATGGAACGAGCAAAGCCGCCAGGTTGCGGGAGGTATCGGCGAAACTTTCCTTTTGCCGGCGCGCTTCCAGAACGACCAGGATGAGAACAACCAAGCCAAGGGGCCAGACGGTGTCGTACGTCAGCAAGCCAATGGCTAATGCGATGCCGGTAATGGCGTACGCCTGCCAGCGCCCGACGCGCATTGCCCAAACCAAAAGCGCCAGGGTCAACACGGTCCAAATTTTGACGTGACTCTCGACGTTCGCCAGGCGGCTGGCGCTGATGTCGAAGATGCTCGCGCTCAGAAACCACGCTGCCAGCAAAGCCAGCGGCATGGACGTGATCTGCCGGAGGAATAGATAAAAGACCAGTGTGGCTATCACGCTGAACAGCGCCACCTCAAACCGCGCGGCAAAGAGCGACGGTCCCATGAGTTTGTGGAACAGCGTTTGCATGTAAAAACTGGCAGGCAGCGCGTCGCGGTGGTACAAACCGCTTGAGTCCGGCTCGCCGCGAATGCCCAGCGAAACGACCTCAGCCGTCCATTTGGCTTCGTCGCCTTCGATTCCATACGGGATGGTCTTCAACGCATACATGCGTCCAAAAGCCGCCAGCGCCAGCGTGAGGACGACCAGCGCGACCTCCCAGCGTAATGGGATTGTCCGGCGTTCATCCAATGCGGGCACAAGGTCGTTCCTCGCAAACCGGCTCCACAGGAAAAATCCCAGGATGGCGATGAGATAAAGACCGACCCCGGCGGTCAATTGAATTCCGCTGGAGACCATCCACTGTGCGCTTCCAGCCAGACTTAGCAGCCCCCACAACAAACCGGAGCGAATCCTGGCTGGCGATTTCCGAACCCCCGCAGCCGCGACGAGAATGAGCGCCGCCAGCCCAGTGAGCAGGTTGCTGGCGGTTGCCGTCTCATGATAGAACAACCGCAGGTGGTTTCTCGTCCAATGCAAAAAGTAGAAGGGGCGGCCCGGCTGGTTCGGGTACGTGGAAAGTTTTCCCGTCAATTGAACCGGCGCAGAGAGCAGGATGAAGACCAGCAGCCCCAGCATCGCCCCTGACAGCAGAATTTCCCAACGATATTTTGCAATGAACTCGCGCGTCCTCTGTTTGAAATCGAGCGTTGTGGAAAGAGGTTCCGCCTCCGGCTCTGACGGAGGCGGGGGCGTTTCGACTTGCGGCTCGCTCCATGCGTGATGGCGCGCCAGGATGCACAGCATCAATCCCAGCGCGAGCGCCGTTAGCGTTGGAGTCAGAGTCCACAACGGGGTGATTTCCATTGAACTACCGCAGCCCCAACTCCGACCTGGAAATGACCAGGCGTTGGATCTCGCTGGTACCTTCGTAGATTTCGGTGATCTTTGCGTCGCGGAAGTAACGCTCGATGGGCAGTTCCTTGCTGTACCCAATGCCGCCGTGAATCTGCACCGCCTGGTGCGCCACGAACATCGAGGTTTCGGAGGCGAATAACTTTGCCATGGAGGCTTCGAGCGAATACCGCCCGCCGGTTTTTTTGGATTTTTCCTTGGCGAGCGCGGCGTTGTAGATCAACAGGCGGGATGCTTCGATGCGGGTCTTCATATCCGCGAGTTTGAAACCCGTTCCTTGAAATGCGCCAATCGGCTGTCCAAACGCCTCGCGCTGACCCGCATACTGTCTCGCCGCTTCGTAAGCCGCCTCGGCAATCCCAAGCGCTTGCGTGGCGATTCCGATGCGCCCCGCGTCCAGCACGTTCATGGCGATCTTGAAGCCTTCACCCTCTTCGCCAAGCCGGTTCTCCGCCGGAATGCGGCAATCTTCGAAGATCAATTCGCTGGTCGCCGAGGCGCGAATACCCAGCTTCGGCTCCTTTTTACCGCGAATAAGACCGGGCGTGTTCCCTTCGACCAGAAAGGCGGTAACGCCCTTTTGTTTTTTCGCCGGGTCGGTCATCATGAACACAACGAGATAATCCGCCACCGGTCCGCTGGTGACCCAGGATTTGCGCCCGTTCAAAACGTAGGAGTCGCCGTCCCGCACGGCGCGGCTGCGCATCGTCCCGGCATCCGAGCCGCTTTGAGGTTCGGTCAGCGAATACGCGCCGATGGCTTTGCCCGAGGCGATGGGCGTAATGAATTTTTTCTTCTGTTCCTCCGTGCCGAATTTCAGAATGCCGTGACAGTACAACGAGTTATTGACCGACATGATGACACCGTGAGAGGCGTCCACTTTGCAGATTTCCTCCAGCGCAAGGACGTATGCCAGCGTATCCATGCCTGCGCCGCCGTATTGTTCGGGGACTTCAATGCCCATGAAACCGAGTTCGCCCATCTTTTTTACGGTGGCGTTGGGAAACTCGCCGCTTTCATCGAATTCCGCCGCAATCGGGGCAATTTCCTTCCGGGCGAAATCGCGCGCCGCATCGCGCAGCATTTTATGTTCGTCAGTGAGCGGGTAAATCGGAAGATCGGTCATCGAATTCTCTCCAGGGAATGTTTCCCAAATTATACCCTTTGTATTATTCGGAAATAACCGATTGACTATTAATCTGGCTCTTATATAATAGGAAGTGTTTTACATCACACAAAACTTGTCCAGATAAATAAAGGAGGTCGCCGGAAGATAACAGCCTGACCGTTTACCGTTCGAATGTACTTGCACGGCTACAACTCAATAAAAGGAGAGAGATATGAATTCAAAGTGGTTCGTATTTGGTTCTTTGTTGCTTGTCGCAAGCCTTATCGTTTCGGCATGTGGCGCGGCAGGGACGGGTAGTGGTGACGCGGGGGCAGGCGGACCCCTTCAGTCCATCGGTGAAGGCGAAGGGGCATTGTCCATTGTTGCGTGGTCTGGGTATATCGAGCGGGGCGAAACCGACCCGAATTTTGACTGGGTGACAAAATTTGAGGAGGAGACCGGCTGCAAAGTCAGTGTGAAAACCGCTGCCACATCGGACGAAATGGTTGCCTTGATGAACGAGGGCGGCTTCGACCTGGTAACCGCTTCCGGCGACGCTTCGAACCGCCTGATTTCCGGCGGGCGCGTGCAGGAAATCAACATTGACTTGATTCCCAGTTATAGCAAAATTGATGAACGGCTTCAGAATGCCCCCTGGCATACTGTTGACACCGATGGAGACGGAACCCCCGAACATTACGGCGTCCCCTATTCCTCCGGTCAAAACATCCTGATGTACAACACCGAGATCTTCGGTGACCAGCCTCCCACCAGTTGGAATGTGGTCTTCGAGGAAATGACCCTCCCGGACGGCGAATCCAACAAGGGACGCATTCAGGCGTACGACGGTCCCATCTACGTTGCGGATGCCGCCCTCTACCTGATGTACCACCAGCCCGAACTTGGCATCAAAGATCCCTACGCGCTCAACCGCGACCAGTTCAACGCGGCAATCGAACTCCTGCGCCAGCAGCGCACGCTCATCAACCGCTACTGGCACGATGCGTTCATTCAAATGGACGACTTCACCAATGAAGGCGTGGCGGCTTCAGGCTCCTGGCCCTTCCAGGCGAACCTGTTGAAGGCGGGCGGCGCGCCGATTGACAAGGTCGTCCCCGTCGAAGGCGCAACCGGCTGGGCGGATACCACCATGCTGCACGTGGACGCCGAACACCCGAACTGCGCGTACATGTGGATGGAACACTCGCTGGATCCCAAAGTTCAAGGCGATCTCGCAGCCTGGTTCCAAAACATCCCGGTCCGGTTGGATGCGTGCGAAGGCAACGAACTGCTCGGACCCGACGGCTGTGTCAACAACGGCTTGAACGATTTCGACAAGATCTGGTGGTGGCGCACACCCACAACCGACTGCGGCGACGGCCGCAAGGAATGCGTCCCCTATCATGAATGGGTGACCAGCTACGTCGCTGTGATCGGCGGCAGATAATCCGACTTCCAACAAGACATCAGGCGGGTACTCTCGCCTGATGTCTTTCATACTGTCCCTCAAACCCCATGACAAACCAAACCACCCCCGCGATACGCTTTGTAAATGTAAGCCGGCACTTTGGGGAAGTAAAAGCCGTGGATCAGGCTTTCCTTGAGATCAAGGACGGCGAATTCTTCTCCATGCTGGGTCCATCCGGCTCGGGGAAGACCACCTGCCTGCGCATGATTGCCGGGTTCGACCGCCCCACTTCCGGGCGCATCCTGCTGTACGGGCAGGATGTTTCCAACCTTCCCCCCTACGAGCGCGATGTCAACACGGTCTTTCAAGATTACGCCCTCTTCCCGCACATGAACGTTGCGGATAACATCGCCTACGGTTTGATGGTCAAGCGGGTGCCGAAACCGGAGCGCATGAAGCGCGTGGCGGAAATGCTGGAACTTGTCCAACTCTCCGGCTTCGAGGGACGCAAACCCTCCCAGCTCTCCGGCGGACAGCGCCAGCGCGTCGCCCTTGCCCGCGCCTTGATCAATCACCCCAAAGTTTTGCTGCTCGACGAGCCGCTCGGCGCACTGGATTTGAAACTCCGCCAGCAGATGCAGGTGGAGTTGAAGGCGATTCAAAAGCGCGTGGGCATCACCTTTATTTTCGTCACCCACGATCAGGAGGAAGCGCTGACCATGAGCGACCGGATTGCCCTGTTCAACCAGGGCAGGATCGAACAGGTCGGCTCCCCGGCGGAGGTCTACGAACACCCTGCCAGCGCCTTTGTCGCCGGGTTTGTCGGGACTTCCAATCTCGTCCGCGGCGATGTTGCGAAACGTATCACCGGACGGGATGTCACCTTCTCCGTCCGCCCGGAGAAGATTCATTTGGGAAGTGTGAACGAATCCGCGCCGCCGGACTGCTACGTGACCGATGGAACCGTCCGCGATGTCGTCTATCTTGGCTTGTACACCCGCTACCTCGTCGAGTTGGAAGGAGGCGGGGATTTGGTCGTCGTCGAGCAAAACCTCAAGACCACTTCCATGGATGTGTTGAAGATCAAGGGGCAGCGGTCCCGCCTGTATTGGAAGAAAGAACATATCCGCGAGATCGGAGGCTGACATGCTCCAGCGCATCTCCACATATTTTTATCTGCGTCCGCGGCTGGCGCTGTGGCTTATGCTCGCGCCCCCGCTGGTGTATATGTTCGTGGTCTATCTGGGCTCGTTGTTCAACCTTTTGATCAACAGTTTTTACTACCTTGAGGAATTTACCGGGCTTATCGTGCGGGAATTCACCCTGCGGACGTACGCGCAGATTTTCGAGCCGGCAAACCGCGAAATCTTTGCGCGCACGACGATCATGGCGACCGCCGTCACACTGGTGGATGCGTTGATCGCCTTCCCGCTTGCCTACTACATTGCCAAATTCGCTTCTCCGCGCATGAAGACCTGGCTCATCATCGCCGTCACCATCCCGCTCTGGTCGAGTTATCTCGTGCGCGTGTATGCCTGGAAGTTGATTCTCGCCAAGGAGGGCATCCTCTCCTGGTTCATCAGCCTCCTGAAATTGGACGGTGTGCTGAACTGGCTGTTGAGTTTTGAAAGCATCGGGGGGTCGTCCCTGGCGTTGTCGCCGCTTGGAATGTTCATCGTCTTTGCCTATATCTGGCTGCCCTATATGATCATCCCGATCCAAACCGCATTGGAGCGCGTGCCGAATTCCCTGCTCGAAGCCTCCAGCGACCTGGGGGCGAAACCCTTTCAAACCTTCCGCACCGTCATTCTGCCGATGGCGTTCCCCGGCGTGGTGGCGGGCTCGATCTTTACCTTTTCGCTGACGCTGGGCGATTTCATCGTGCCGCTCAGCCTCGGGAATTCCAAATTCTTCATCGGGCAGGCAGTCTATTCCTATCAGGGAACCGCCGGGAACATCCCGCTTGCCGCCGCGATGACCATGGGACCCGTCGTCATTATGGTTGTCTATCTTTTGATTGCGCGCAAACTGGGAGCCTTCGATGCCCTCTAGTTCCTCCTCCGGTCAGAAAGCCTCATGGGGGTTGAAACTGGCGGCGCTGGGCGCGCTGCTGTTCCTGCATGTGCCCATCGCGATCATCTTTCTTTACACGCTCACGCCCGATGAGACCACCTACACCTTCCCGCTGCCGGGCATCACATTCCAGTGGTTTGGCGTTGCCTTGCAGCGCGCCGACCTTTGGCGGGCGCTCACGCTTTCACTGCAAGTTGCTGCGATCGCCACGCTGATCGCCCTCGTCCTCGGCACGCTTGCGGCGGCGGCTGTCTATCGCAGCAGTTTCTTCGGCAGGGAGGCAATCTCGTTCCTGCTTGTCCTGCCCATTGCCCTTCCGGGCATCGTCACCGGCATCGCCCTGCGTTCCGCCATCGGCACGCTCGACATCCCGTTCTCCTTCTGGACGATTGTCATCGGTCACGCCACGTTTTGCGTAGTGGTGGTGTACAACAACGTGCTGGCGCGCTTTCGCCGCATGCAGGGATCGCTGGTCGAAGCCTCCATGGATCTGGGCGCAAATTCCTTCCAAACCTTTCGGTACGTCATCTTTCCGAACATCGCAACCGCCCTGCTGGCGGGCGGCATGCTTGCCTTTGCCCTTTCGTTCGATGAGGTGATCGTCACAACCTTTACCGCCGGTCAGCAGACCACCCTTCCCATTTGGATCTTCAGCCAGTTGACCCGTCCGCGCGACCGTCCCGTCACCAACGTCGTTGCCACCATCGTGATCTTGATTACCTTCCTGCCGATCTTTTTCGCCCAACGGCTCTCGGCATCCTCGTCCGACACCGAGGGCGAATCGAAGTAAAATCGGAGGAAACGATCAGTGACAGTCACATCGGTGACTGTCACTTCTTTTCGCGTCCAACCGGACCCGAAACCCGGTTCGGCAAAGCGAGCCGGATTCTCCCTTTGAGGTTTTCAAGACAACATGACATCATCCTATCTCAACCCGAAGTGCGAAGCCCGCGAGCACCCGCAGGGAGGCTGCGGCGTCTTCGCCCGCGAGCGCATTGCCAAAGGGGAACTGGTCTCCCTCTGGGGTGGAAAAATCGTCCGCAAGGAAGACCTCGACCCATCCATGCCGCGTTTTACCCAGCGCGTCCTGCAGGTGGATGAAGAACTGTACCTCCTCACCGCCGAAGAAAAGGAGCCGAACGACTGTTTCAATCACTCCTGCGAGCCCAACCTCGGTTTCACCGGTCAGATAGGGCTGGTTGCCATGCGCGACATCGAAACGGGTGAAGAACTGACCTTCGATTACGCCATGTCCGACGGCGAGCCTTATGATGAATTCGACTGCCTTTGCGGTTTAGCCGATTGCCGCCGCAAGGTGACGGGGAACGATTGGAAACTCCCCGAATTGTGGCAGAAATATGACGGCTTCTTCTCTTCCTACCTGGCGCGCCGCATCGAAAAACTGAGGCGATGAAACTCTCTTTTCCCGTCCGCATCTACATCCTTGCCCTGCTCCTGCGGCTGATTCCCGTCCTCGCCGCCCGCGGACTGGGCATCGGTCTCGACGACATGTTCCAATACGACATGCTGGCGCGCAGTCTCGCGTCCGGGAATGGCTACCGCTGGTACGCGCAGGAGGACTTGAAACTGCTCGAACCGTACGTGGACTTCGACCTCTCCACCGCACCGGGTTACGATCCGCAATACGGCGTGTATACCTCGTTCCGCGCTCCCCTTTACCCGGCTTTTCTTGCGCTGGTGTATTCCATCAGCGGGTTGGAGTTTTCACGTTTCTTCGCCGCGCGGCTGGCGCAGGCGATCCTCCTCGGCGCGCCGCTCGCGCCGTTGACCTATTGGGCTGCGAAGCATCTTTCCTCTTGCCTTTTTCCCGGCGAAGCAAATGAGGAAAAAAACATCGAGCGGACGGCGCGCCTCTCCGCCTGGGCGGTCGCCTGTTATCCCATCCTGCTTGTCTATCCTCTTGGGCTTGGGACCGAAAATCTCTTTTTCGCCCTGCTTCTTGTTTCTTTCCTCTTTCTTCTTAAATCGCTTCAGAAACCAACCGCTTTTTCCCTGCTGCTTTCCGGCTTGTTCCTCGCGCTGACCGCCCTTACGCGCTCGGTCATCCTTCCGTTTGCGGGGCTGGCAATCCTGTATCTGATGTTTTTGCACGGCAGAAGAGCCGCGCTGGTTGTTTTATCGTTTGCCCTCGCGGTCTCGCCCTGGATCATCCGCAACTCGTTGCTGCACAATAAACCGACTGGCATCGAGACTTCGATGGGCTACAACCTGTATCTCGGCTACCATCCCGATGGAAACGGCTCATTCGTTTTTGGACCTTCCCTGGACCTGCTCACCATCATGGATGACGCCGAGCGCGACGAAACCGGCACGCAGAAGGCGCTGGAGTTCATCCGTGAATCGCCCGGCCGCTTCATCCCGTTGGCGCTGAACCGCCTCGGCTTTTTCTTCGGCTTGGAGAAGCGGGTGCTGATGTATTTCTACTCCAACAACCTGCTTGGCTACCTGCCCGCGCCGCTTTTGCTTTCCATCGCCGCCATCCTGCTGCTGCCGTTTGTTTTCCTCAGCCTGTTTGCCGCGCTGGGGCTGTCTCTGCTCAAGAAAAGCCCGCAGACGACCCTGCTCTGGATGCTGTTCTTTGCTTACATCCTTCCGCATGTTCTCATCCTTGCCGAAGACCGCTTTCACCTGGCGTTGATCCCCTGGTTTGCGATCCTTGCCGCGTATGCAATCGTGACGATCCGGGAAAGGGGATTGGCGGGCATCGGGCGCAGGCGGCTGGCGTTTGCCGCTGCGCTGGTCTTCCTGCTCCTGCTCAACTGGGGATTGGAACTTTACCGGGATGCGGATAAAATTTCCACCCTGCTTGGACCGGACGGCAATACATCCCACTTCCCGTACTGAGACTGCCCATGAAATATTTGCTCGGCGAAAAACTGAATTTCGATTGGCGCATCGTCACGGTGACGGTCGTCAGTACCCTGCTGCTGATGGTGGACCACTACCACAAACTGACCGCTCACAAATACTGGGACCGCGTCCTGCTTTACCTTGTCATCCCCCTCCTGATTACGCTGATCTTCTTCCGCCAGAACCCGAAGGAATACGGGTTCTCTTTTGGCGATTGGAAACTCGGTTTGGTCTACACCCTTTTGGGAATCCTGCTCATGGCTCCGGTGATTTACTTTCTCGGCAGGGGAGACCCCTCCATGCAAAAGTATTACGAGCGTTTTCTGCCGGGTCTGCCGTGGACGACTTTCCTGGATTTGATCGGCTGGGAGTTCATCTTTCGCGGTTGGATTCTGTTCGCCTACGCGCGCAAATTCGGGCACGACGCGCTCTGGCTGCAAGCCGTCCCGTTTGCGGTGGCGCACATCAGCAAGCCGGAGATCGAAACGCTCTCCACCATCTTCGGCGGCTTTGCCTTCGGCTGGGTGGCGTGGCGGACGAAGTCCTTTCTGTATCCCTTCCTTATCCACTGGTTCATCGGAACGTTGATCATCCTCGTTGCGGCGGGAGCGGTGTGATATGACCGGCTATGAGGTGCGCCCTGCAGCGAAATCGGAATCCGCTCAAATTCGGGATTTGATCAACCTGGTGGGGATCAATCCCACCGGTCTGGATTGGAGGCGTTTTCTCGTGGCGGTCAAGCCTTCGGGGGAAATCATCGCCTGCGGGCAGGTCAAACCTCACGGGGCAGACATCCTCGAACTGGCTTCGATAGCGGTGCATCCCGACCATCGCGGACGCGGTATTGCGCGCGAAATCATCGCACGCCTCCTGCGCGAGTCGCCGAGACCGTTGTATCTGATGTGCCTCGAACACAACGGACCGATGTATGAAAAGTTCGGGTTTCGGGCGCTGGAATTGGAAGAGATGCCGCGATATTTCCAGCGCATCAAAAAACTTTTTGCGGTGGCGAAAGCGGTGCGCCGCATGGATGAAGAGTTGTGGGTGATGAAGTTGGAGTAGAATCCGGCTTATGAAAAACGTTCTGTATGTGTTGATCGGCGTCATGGCGGGGTTTGCGCTTGCCGGATTGTTGTTGTTTATTTCGCGCGCGCCCGCCGGCGATCCGATTGTTTTGCAGCCTGCGCCTACCAAGGCGCCGATTGCGGTGCATGTCATTGGGGCGGTGCCGCGCCCGGGGCTGTATGAGTTTGCGGAAGGCGCGCGCGTGCAGGATGCGATTGACGCGGCGGGCGGTCTGCTTTCCAGCGCGAATGTGGATTCCATCAACCTGGCGGCGCTGTTGGAGGACGGTCAGCAGTTGAACATTCCGTACAAGGCTGGCCAGGAGCCGTCGGAGGAAACAGCGGTTCCTCTTGAATTACCGGGTCCGCCCGCCACCGAAGCGCCTGAAAACCAGGACCTGATCAACATCAATACGGCTTTGCTGGAGGAATTGGACAGCCTGCCGGGAATCGGTCCCACCATTGCCCAGCGCATCATTGACTACCGCGAAGAGAACGGTCCCTTCGAGACCATCGAAGACATTATGAATGTTTCGGGCATCGGTCCATCCACCTTCGACCAGATAAAGGATTTGATCACCGTCTGATGGGCTTCGACCATTTTTCGTTCATTGCCCCGCTGTATGCGCGCGTCACCTACTCGAAAACGGATGCGATGCGCGAAGCCGCCTCCCTGCCCGCGAGCGGCCGCCTGCTCGACATCGGCGGCGGCACGGGACGGGTGGCTTCTGCAATCCGCGATTTGGTGGATGAAGTTGTGATCGCAGATGTGTCCTTCGGGATGTTGTCCCACGCGCCTCGCTCCGACGTTCGGGCTGTGTGCGGCGCTTCGGAGAGTCTGCCCTTCGCCGATGCTTCGTTCGAGCGCGTCATCATGGTGGATGCCCTGCATCACGTGCTCGACCATGCGTTTTCAGCGGGCGAGATGATGCGCGTGCTCAAGCCCGGCGGCGTGCTGGTCATCGAAGAGCCGGATATCCGCACCTTTGGCGTGAAACTGATCGCCATCGCAGAAAAACTCCTGCTGATGCGCAGCCATTTCCTCGCGCCGGATGCGATCCTGAAGTTGTTCCCTGAAGGGGAGAAGAATGTCAAGTCCGCCGACGGGACGGTGTGGGTGATCGTAAAAAAGTAAGGTTCTACCGCTTAACGGGAAAACTCTTTTAGAAAGTGTTTTGAAATTCGTTTATAACCACAGATGAACACAGATAAATTGGATTTAAAGCAACTCAAGTTGCCGCCTTCCAATAGATTTTCCAGGTTC
>QMIW01000112.1 GCA_024434165.1 Chloroflexota bacterium
CGGTGATGTTGACGGGGACAAGATAGCCTTCAAAACTGCGGGTCATCAAGTTTGCGAGGAAGGGGATGGGGTGGGAGGAGGCGGGTTGGAGGGAGAGGGAGGAGGTCATGGGGAATGGGGGATAGGGAATAGGGAATAGGAAAGAGGAAATAGGGTATAGGAAATAGTGAATAGGAAAGAGGGAATAGGGAGGGGATGGGCTACTTGTCTTCGGGTGGGGTGTCGTTTCCAGTGAGATATACTATTGCTTCTTCCCGAACAGCATAGTTAGCACCGGGTTCTTTTTCACCGCGTTTTGAGCGCTTCAGGTAGGCAATGTAACCATTTATGATTCGGATCAACTCCTCAATTTGTCCTTTGAGTCGGGTGTGTAGTTCATCGGGGATGTATTGTAAATCATGTGCAAGTGAAAGGTGGGTATATGTTTCCGTGAGCGAGCCGCGGGCAATGTAACAAAAGCGGACATTTTCCTGATAATAAAACCGCCCGTGTCCTTCTGCAATATTTGCGGAAACACTCTGGGCGGAGCGCCGGATCTGCTGATTTAAGTGCCATTTTTCTTCGACAGGCAACAAGGGTAAAGCTTCTTTGTACACAACAAGGACAAAAGCCCTGGCTTTTTTCCAAGCCTCCAACGTCTCCAAACCTTGAATGTTGTCGTTGCTCATCACACTATTCCCTATTCACTATAACCTATTCACTATTTACTATTTACTATTTACTATTCACTATTACCTATTTACTATCACCTATTCGCTTTCTCCACCATTATACCGAATCGGCTCCACATCCCTTTTTCTTTCCTCTTTCTTCCTTCTTCCCCTCGCATAATAGAACGTCTCCCGCAACTGCGGTGTGACCAAACTCGTCTCGCGGTGTCCTATGCGGGTGCCGTGAAATTGCATGAAGCGGAACCAGAAAATGGACGCCAGGTTTTTCAGCAAAACGCGCTCACGGGCGGCGTGCCAGAGGTCGCTCAGAATATTCGTAATGGTCAGGCGCAGGAAATCGTAGAAATTGAAATGCGCTTCGGGGTAGATTTTCCGCAGCGCCATCGCTTCGCGGCGGTAGCGGTTGTACACTCCGCGCGGGGTTTCGTTGTGGACGTGGATGATCTCGGCTTCGGCGACGTAGGCGATCTTATAACCCTGTCCCTTCGCCCATTTGCCCCACTCGACATCCTCCAAGCCCGTCAGCGTTTCGTCGTAGGGATGCTGCTCCCACAAACGTTTGCGGATGGCGGCGTTGGCGTTGTTGCAGAATGCGGTGGGTTGGTCGAGATTGCTCGCATCGGGATACCACTGATGAAAAACCTGCTGTTCGGAAAATTTCGCAAACGCCGGCGCGCGCTGTTTGCCGTAGGCGAGCGCAACCCGTTCATCTTGAAGAAAGGGATGGAGCAAAGCCGCCAGCCAATCGGGATAGACGGGATAGACGTGCGCGCTGGCAATGACGATGAAATCCCGCGTCGCTTCGCGGACCCCGAAGTTGAGCGACCGCCCAAACGTAAACTCCGCCGAGGGGATGTGGACGACCTTCGCGCCGTACGATTCGGCAATGGAGACGGTCGCGTCGGTGGAGCCAGAATCCACGAGAATCACTTCCACATCCTTGAGCGTCTGGTGTTTTATCCCTTCCAGCAGGCGTCCGAGGTGCTTTTCTTCGTTATAGGCGCGGATGACGATGGAGCAGGACATAGTAAATAGTATATAGTGAATAGTAAATAGTAAATGGGGAATGGGGAATGGGTTTCCTATTCCCTATTCCCTATTCACTATTCCCTATTCACCATTCCCCATCTTTCTCATACCCCAACTTCACCAACAGATCGCCCGCCACTTCTTTGAACAACCTCTTATGCTCCTCTGTGAAATGCTTCCTCCACTCGCCGGTCTTGCCGGAGCGGAAAGTCGGGGACTTCGTCGGGTTGATGGAGGCTTCGAGGGAAGCCAGAATCAACTGTCGGCTGGCTCGAAGCGGGACGCGCTCCAGGAGGTGATCCATGATGCGGGTGAGAGTCTCAAGCCGGTTGTGAATCAAATCCTCAAAGTGAATCGTCAAAACTTCGGGATGATCGAGCCAGCCCAGGTAGGGGGCGAAGCGTTCGGCGATGTTCGGGAATTCCACTTCGGCACTGGGTCGTCCCAAAATGCTGACCTTCAAACGTGAATCGAAATCGGGCAGGGATTGATAATACTCGTGATGGACGTGGCGCGCCTCCATATCGGTGACGTAAAAGACATGCGAGACGACCACATCGCGCGGGTCGCGGAAGATGAAGTATGGGACGAAGCGGGGCGAGTACACGCGGATGACGGCTTCGGGGCGGGCGAAGAGATGCGCCGAGGCAACGTCGCACGGGCGGAGGGAATCGAGCCAATCAAGCGCCTGGTGCGGATCGCGTTTTTTTCCGCTTTCGCCTTCGTATTCGGCGTAGAACGAGTGCAGGCGTTTTGGGTACGGCGCGACGTTGGAAAAACCGAGCAGGATCTGGTCGAGCAGGTGCGTGCCGCTTTTGGGAAAGGAAATGCCGAGCAGGATGGGTAAATTTGCCGGTTGTGATGCGAAACGGATGCGCTGCAAACCCTTTTCGATGTGATAGACTGTAGAACGAAGGAACGCTTTCGACATGCAGGTATTTAACCACATTCTTCGCGCGAGCCGCAACCTGGTTTTTGGGTTTTATGAACCATGAAAATCACCATTTTTAATACCCCCGTTCTCAGTCCGATTTTTCGTTTGATAAGCAATACATGGATGCGTCTGGCGGGCTGGCGCGTGGAGGGGAAACTGCCGGACCTGCCGAAATACATCATCATTGGCGCGCCTCATACTTCGAACTGGGATTTTGTCCTGTTTCTGGGAGTGATCTTTCGCCTGAAAGCGGATGTCCGTTACATGGGCAAGGCGGAGTTGTTCCGTCCGCCCTTTGGCTGGTTCTTTTACTGGTGCGGCGGCGTGCCGGTGGACCGTTCCAAATCCACCGGGTTGGTGGAGCAGATGGTCGAAGCCTGCAGCCAGGCAAAGAAGTTCATCCTCGTCATCGCCCCGGAAGGGACGCGGTACCACGTCCGCGAATGGAAGCGCGGGTTTTATCACATCGCCAAAAACGCAGGCATTCCCATTGTGATGGCAAAGGTGGACGGCGTCCGAAAAAGCGTCCATGTCGGCGAGACGTTCCACCCCACCGATGATATCGAAGCGGATATGAAGTCAATCCAGGGGGCATTTGCGGGGATGGAAGGGATCAAGCCAAAGAAAAAGAGCAAAAAATACATCACGCTGGAAAATTAATTCCGGCGACATTGAACAATCAGGGTGTTTCCTTTATACTACTGGCAGGAACACTACTGCATTTCAGAGGCAACCTCTCCCAACATAACCTGCAAGCGCAAATCTCATGCCCTGGAGGCAAAAATGCAAGACCTTGTGAGGAAGTCCGCTGCGGACGAGACCCTGAGGGCATCTACGGCGCACATCGCGATCCTGAACTCACACGGGGAGATCATTGCAGTCAATGAGTTGTGGAAACAGTTTGCAAGGGAAAACGGCGGCACGGATACGGGGTATTTCATCGGCGTCAATTACCTGGGCGTGTGCAAACAGGCGTCAGATTCAGGCGAAGACAGCGGCACAGCGGGGACGGCATATCGCGGGCTTCAAGCCATCCTCCGCAGGGAACAAAGCGAATTTTCGATGGAATATCCCTGCCACTCGCCGTCCGTGAAGCGCTGGTTCATCATGCAGGCGGTCGGTTTTGCTGTTTCGGGGGAATTCATCGTCGTCGTCACCCATGAAGACATCACACGCTTCAAGAACGCCTTGCAGGACGCCCAAAGCCGTTTCAACATCTTTGTACAATCCCTGCCGGATGTGGTCTATACGCTCAATATGGAAGAGCGCCGGGTGACCGGCTTCAACCGCGATTCCTTCCTGGGATACAGTTACGAGGAACTGGCGGTGGAGGGTTCGATACAGAATCACATTCACCCTGAAGACGCCGAAGCCGTGGCCGTGTATTGGCAGAATGTGATGAAAGGAGATAACACTGAAAGCATCGAATACCGGGTACAGAACAAGGCGGGACACTGGGAATGGGTGGACAGCCGCAAAACGTTCATCACCCGCAACCCGGATGGAACGCCGAAGGAAATGATGGTCATCCTGCGGGTGATCACGGATAGAAAGGAAGCCGAGGAGAAGATCGCCTATCAAGCCAGGGTTTTGGAAAACGTCAACGATGTGATCATTGGCACGGACGAAAACTTTTTCATCACCTACTGGAACCCCGCTGCAGAGCGCATCTTTGGCTGGAAATCGGGAGAGGTCATCGGAAAGTCCGCGATGGATATCTTGCAGACGAAGTTTAGCGAGGGCGGACTCGAGGATTCCATCCGCGAGGTCAAGGAAACCGGGACATGGAAAGGAGAAGTCACTCAATTCACGAGGGACAATCGTCCCATCCCGATTGATGCGAACATCATGACGCTGCGCAATGCAATGGGAAAGATCACGGGATTTGTATCCGCCAACCGGGATATCACGAAGCGCAAAGAGGTGGAGGCGATATTGCTTCAGGCAAAGGAAGCCATCGAGGCGTCGAATCTCGAACTTCGGAAGGCATTATCGCGCGAGCAGCTCCTGGCACGCACAGACAGCCTGACCGGCATATTCAACCGCCGTCATTTCTTTTCGCTTGCAGAGCATGAATTCTCCGTCATCGAACGATATCGTATGCAAGCCTCCGTCGTCATCTTCGACATTGACCATTTCAAACAGGTAAACGACCGGTGGGGGCACCATGTCGGAGACGATGTGTTGAGGCATGTCTCGAACATTGCACACGTTCAGGTACGCGCCGCAGATATCCTTGCGCGGTACGGCGGGGAGGAATTCATCGTCTTTCTCCCAAACAGCAGCGCAGACGAGGCTGCACATGTGGCGGAGCGCATCCGCAGGAATGTGATGTCGTACAGGATTGACCCTGAACACACACAGGCGTATATCACCGTCAGCATGGGTATTGCCGAAAGGACCGCGGAGACAACGTCCCTCGATCACCTGATCCGTCACGCAGACCGGGCGCTTTACGACGCGAAGGAAGCGGGACGGAATTGTGTGAGAATTTATAAAGGGAGCAGGTGAACCTTACTCTTTCAACAAAAAATTTCCGCCCTCCAGCACGCCCTCCAAAATCGCTTTCACCGCATCGGACTCCAACAATTGATCCAACTCGAACGATTTCAAGCGGGTCTGGGTCGTCCTCACGGACGGCTCTAAAAAATCCCCAAACGGCAGCGACGTACGGTACAACTGGTAATACAGGAACCGCCTCGCATTGCGTTTGAACTCAGCGGGGACGTCAATTTTTTCAGTCGTCAAAAACTCCTTCATCCTGCTTCGCATTGCACCCGCCGTCTGCGGGAAAAACACCGTCGGGTATTGCGTAAAGCGCGCCCTGCCCGCGCACAGCACTGCCGCGCCCATGATGGATGCTTCCAAGCCGATGGTCGAGTTGTACACCATGACGAATTTAGATTTTTGAATCAATTCATAAGAACTCAACGCCTCACGCGGACCGACAAAAACGACATTCACCTCTTTCTGGACCTCGCGGCTGGCTGCCCAACCCTCGACCGTCTCCCGGCCCGATTTTCTCACCCGCAGTTCATCCGGGTGCGCGCGAATGACGAACAGCGTCTCCGGGTGTTCACGAATCACCTCCAGCGCCATATCCAGCCAATCAAACATATCTTCAAAGACCGTATTGGCATGCGGCTGGCTGGTATCGAAGATGACGTTGGTAAAGATGGGTACGATCTGTTTAAAGTGCGCCGCCTTTTGCAGGAACGCCTCATCAAGCCCTTTCATCTCCGCCCAGAATTTGATGCCCGCCATCGTAAAGTCGCCCTGAAAACGTTTGGCGAGATAGGCATCAAGTTTGGCGTTCTGCGCTTCGTTCATCTCGAATTCATCGGGGATGTGGATCGGGTATGCGGTCGCTTCGCCCTCGGTGAAAAAGGCGGAGGCGGGCTGCAAACCCACTTCATGCGTAATGACGCGGACGCCGCGCTTCTGCGCCGCCCAGCGCGCGGTCGCTTCGGGGAAGAACTGCCCGTTGAACACGATGACAGCCCGCGGATTGGTTTCATCCAAAAATTTTGAAAACCTCCGCGCCACATTCCACGCGGAAAGGATGTATTCCCGGAAAAGATAGCGGGTGTTTTCATCGTCGTTCAGGTGGTGGATGCGGAGAATCCAACGCAGGCTGGGGAGGCAAAGCGGGCCGAGGGGAACATCTTGAAAGTGGAAAGTGGAAAGTTGAGGAACGCTCAAGTTCTCGATTTGAGACGCCAGTTGCTCGTCTCGCTGAAACTCAAACCAGTTGACTTGCGACCTTTGACCTTCGACGTTCGATGTTCGGCGTTCGGCGTTTGACGGCAAGCCCGCATACAGCGTCCGCGACTGGTACACACAAGATTTGCACGGCATCGCTTTGTAAGGGTTGTCCCGATTCGTCCCCAGCACACACTTGCTCATCCCCTCATTACACGCGAAATATGCAACCGGAGTCCCTTTCAATCGCAGCGCCCACGACGCCAGCAAGTGAAACCCGCTGTTCCAGGAGAGGTCGTCAATGCCGGTGGAGGCTTTGAAGAAAACGACAGGCTGCCCGCTCGCGGGAGGCGAGTGACGCGCGACAAGCCGCGACAAGCGCGCGATCTTGAGATTATTGAGTCGGCGGACGAATCCGCGTTTGAGGCGTTGTGTATAGAATTCAGAGACTCGATTCATGCTGGGTACACCTCTATTATAAGGGAAAGTCATGAGCCGCATGCGAGCCAGTGTTGAGGGTTTCTATGCGAGGTCTTTGTGTTCCTTCCAAAATTGTTAATTATCTCTTGATTTATTTACAAAGTTTCGGTATCATCCGAAGCAGTTCCTCAATTTTGTCAAGGAGTGGAAAGATGATCAGAAGGAATAAAATCCTCGCTTTAGCATTTACAACCGTGCTCGCCCTCAACGCATGTTCGTTCGGCTTTGCCCCTGAACCCACAGCAACTCCTGTACCAACGGACACCCCCTCCCCCACAAGCACAATCACCTCAACGCCCACAAAAACACCCACCCCCACAAAAACGCCCGACCTGGCTGCAACCCAACAGTTCGAAAAATGGTATGCCGAAATCGAACAGTACTACGAAAAAGGTTACATCGGCACGAAAGAGGGCAGTATAAAGAAATTGAAAGGCTTTACCGAAGCGTGGGCGCAGATGGACTGGTACACGACATGGCCCCTGAACGAAACCGTTGAGAACTTTGTTTTTAGCGCTCATTACAAATGGGCAAACGCCAGTAAAACTCCCAATACTTCGGGGTGCGGGTTCGTGTTTGCAATCCAGAACGATGGCAGCGATTTCTCGGTGTTTTTGGATAAATCTCAAATCCTGTTCCTGCGCACCGAGTTTAATCGCGGGTTCCGTGTCGGCAAAACTCGCGGTACCGGGACGGTCAATATCGCCGAACCCATGGAAGCGGATTTTACCCTTATCGTCTATGATTACTACGCCTATGTAATCGTAAACGGAGAAGTTGTCGGGGAATATACCCTTCCGCAAAGTGAAAGCCTCGAGGGTGAACTTGGCGTTTCTATTCTTTCCGGCACGAATAAGGGATTTGGTACAAGTTGTCAGATGTCTGATATGCGGTTATGGACCCCGAAACAATAGCATCAGGCATGACGTTGAGATTTCAAAAAAACCTTGACTTTGGCTATTTAGTTGAGGGGATTGAAAAGAGGAAGCCTTCCGAGTAAAGTTTAGTTGAGAAACAAAACTTGATCGGGAGGCTTCCATGAAT
>QMIW01000016.1 GCA_024434165.1 Chloroflexota bacterium
TTGAGTCCGCAAGCCGCGGGTCAGGAAAAGAAGCGTGGGCGCAAGGAAAAGCGGGTAGAGCGGGAAGCGCAGCCCGATCCGCGAAATGATGTTGGGCCAGGCGGCGACTCCGAAAAGAAAGAGCGCAAAGATGGCAGCGCGCCTGCCGCCGTATTCCTTCCCCAGCATGTACACGAAGGGCAGGGTCAGGATGCCGAGCAGAACCGTGCCGAGTTTCAGGCTGAAGAACGAGAAGCCCGTGCCGAAGATGTTCAGGACGAGCAGCGTCCAATACATCTGGAACGCTTCGCGCCCGGTGTTGCGCTCGAAGAAAATGCGCGGTTCGCCCTGTGTGATTTCGTACACGTCCAAAATCTTTTCGGCGTGGTCGCTGAACGGCTCGATGGGCACTACGTCGAGCTGGTGCAGGCGGAAGAAGGCTGCCAGCCCAAACACTGCCAGCACCAGCCCGCGCCAGAGCCATTTCACGCGGAACAGTTCCATGTTGGAAACCGCGACCAGCACCCCGTTCCAATTCAGTTTGAATGTGAGCGCATCGAGGTCGAGCGTTGTGGATCGAGCGTCGTCCGCCGCCTGCGGCTTGGGAGTTCGCATCCACAAACTGCCCGCCAGCAAAAGGATGGACAACACCCACAGGCTTGTGTTCCACCACCTGAAATATCCCTCTCCAAAACCGATGAAAGCGGCTGCGCCAAGCACAACCGCAAAAAGAAGCGGCACCAGCCGCATGGTCAGCGGGTCGGGCATCTGCCACGCGGCAGGCAGGGTCGGAAGGCGCCATTCGTTCATGCGGTACGACCAAAGCGCCACGCCGAACGCCGCCAGGTACAACGCCAGGGCAACCATCCACTGACGGTTGGGCGGCTCCATTAACATCTGTGCGCCCAGGGCAAGGACAAACGCCGACACTGCGCGCCAGGGGAAGGCGGTCGTGCGTTCGGGCTCGATGACCCGCTCCACAACCGGGTGCGCCGCTTCGAATGCCAGCGCCTGGTTGAGTTCCTCCCTGCGCCGCGCATCCCATAACGAACGGACGAAATTGAAGAACGAGTCCCAATCCCTGGTGACAGACTTGAAAAGATCGAGAACGGTGGGTTCCTTTTCGGGTGATTGCATGGATGATGTCTCTTCGGTCATATTCGCCCAAGTTTACTTCATCTTTTTTCGGAATCAAGTTTCAGAATGCCGCCGGCAATAAACAAAATAACGCCGCCGGATAAACGGCGGCGCGGAAATGTCATGCGCGCGCTGAGGTGGTCTTGCGGAATCGAATTGAGGCAGAGTCCCTGACGATGTTTTGATACAGTCCCGCCTGAATGTTTGCCAGGTATTGCCAGCGCGCCTCACTGATGACGCGGACATCGAGCTTCACCTCATACTTCAGTGCAATATCGGAAAGGATCACGCTAAAAGGCTGGCGATATTTCCACTTATCATCTGTGACAATCAAAGGAATATCCACGTCGGAGTATTTTGAGTAATCCCCCCTCACCTTGGAGCCGAATAAAGCGGCATATTTGATTTTATCGCCATAAACTGAACGAACCATCCTGATAAATTCCCGGACGGCTTGTTTCTCCTTGTCCGATAATTTTAGAGCAAGTCGCGTTTTAACAGCCATTCCTTCACTTTCTCGACAAACGCCTTTGCTTTTGCGATTACCTCAGCGGCATCCTCTTTTTCCACGTCATCCTGCAACACATAATCGGCGGTATGACGGCTGTTCATAACCAGCCTGTAATCGTCGCTCCACTTTTTATCGAACTCGCCGGTCTTGACGAAATCCTGGCAGAACGCGACAAATAGGCGCTGTGTTTACCGTACGATTTCCCTTTCGAAAACAATAGGGCGCTTGCGGCATAAAATACGGCGTAATAGGCGCGGTTGCACGCCGAACTCACGTGGTTGTTGTTCAGTTTTTCCCTGGCAACATCCAGCATTTCATCCGCGTTTTGCATGTACAGCCGGTAATTATCTTTCGGGTCTTCCATGCTTGAAGTATAACGCAATCGAACATTCGCCGATAAAATGGTGCTTTATTTTTTCCTTGCAATCACAACGATGCTTTCCCCCCAGCGCATCGGCAAAAACACGAAGCCGGTCATGGCTTGCAAGCCGCCGAGCGAACCGAAAAACAATTTCTGAATCTGCTTCGGCACCAGCGGGATGTACGGCACATCCCAAAAGCCGTCGGAGAACACACGCACGAATTCAAAACCCGCCGCCCGAATCAGCCCCAGCCATTCCTCCGGCGGCTTCAACGAAATGTGCGTCGGGTCCTGGTAGCCGATCCATTTGTCGCCTTTCCACGGCTTGAGCAGGGAGCCGAGATTCGGCGTGGCAAGGATGAGAATTCCCCCCCGCTCGGTCACGCGCCCGATTTCGTTCAGCGCCTTCGCCGGGTCGGGCAGATGCTCGACGATATGTTTGATGATCACGACATTAAAGACGGCATCCTCGTATGGGAGTTCCTGCGCGGAGGCTGTTTGCAGGGATGCGCGCTCCGCCGCCTCTTTGGATTGATTGACCGCCCAGTGATTCACATCCATGCCGTACGCTTCGAACCAACCCGAGAGCTGCCCCACGAGATGCCCCATGCCTGATCCAACCTCCAGCAGACGCGCTCCGCGCCGCCCGTAGCGCCGCGCCAACATGGCGTAGAAACGATTCGACCACCAATACATGCTGTATTTGGCAAAGGTGACGTCCGCGTAGGTGTGGGTGGAGAAATATTTTTCGTCGAAAGGCATGGGGGCACCTCGGTAAATGGGTAATGGAGCAATCGGGGGAATTACTTTTTCCTTGCAATATAAAACGTAAATGTGCCGTCTGTCACCGGCTCGGGTGAGGCATAGTTTTCGACAAATCGCTCGGTCAATGCAAGATTCCATTTCGTGGGAGAGAGGATCCATTTCCCGGTCAGGGCTTTGGCAACCAGCGAGGGCAGTCCAAAATAGTGACCCCATTCCAACACGCGCATCGAGGCGGGCGAAAAATAATGCCACCAGCGTTCGAGCGCGAAGCCCGCCTTGTCGAGGCGTTTTTCCCACACGCCGGGTTCGTCCGCATGATGGACGCGCGATATTTTGCGGAACCAATTCTCATACGGTTTGCCGAAGACCCTGGTCAGCGAGAGCGCGGAAAAGTATCTTGTGTTTGGCACGCAAAAATAGAAGGGCGCGCCCGGCTGAAGCACGCGCGCGGTCTCCCTCAACACAGCGTCAATGTGCGGGATGTGCTCCAGCACGGAATTGCTCAACCCGCTGGCAAAGTGATTGGATGGGAAGGGCGCGCGCGCGCCGTCTGCCTCGACCAGCGATTTGTACGCGCCGTATTTTTTCGCCTCGCGCATGGAAAACCGCCAGGGGTCGAGCCCGACATCGAGTTTGAAATCGAAGGTCAGCGAAGCGAAATGACCGTCGCCGCACCCCACATCGTAAACCGGCGGAGGCAGGGGCAGATCCTGGTAATACGAAGACTCAATCGCCCGCAAAAAGGCGCGAAAATACGGCAGCGAGCGGATGTGAAGAAAAAGGAAGTCTTTTTGGGACATGTTATAATGATAGCAGTTTTCCAAAAGTGATAGCAGAGGTTCCCGTGATACGCACAATGGTTCAACTAACCGAAGAGCAGGTCAAAGCCCTGAAAAAACTGGCGAAGGCGCGCAAGACTTCCATGGCGCAGCTGGTACGCGAGAGCGTGGATCAGTATATCGTAACTGCGCCCAGGGAACTAACCCGCGAGGAAAAACGGCAGCGCGCGCTGGAGTTCGTTCGGAAAATTAAATCGGGGGAACTGCAATTCCACGATATTGAGGGCAAAACCGATGTTGCCATCAACCATGATAAATATCTGGATGAAATATACGGCGCATGGAAAAAATCTTCGTAGACACTTCGGCGATATACGCGCTCATCAGCGGGGATGAAACACAAGCCGGTCAGGCTGTTCCCGCATGGGAGGCAATCCTGGAACGGGGAAGCACATTGATCACAAACAATTACGTCCTGGTGGAAGCGATCTCGCTGCTTCAAAACAGAACCGGACTTGCATCTGTTCATGCGTTTCGATCAAGCATTATGCCCTTTCTGCAAGTCGTGTGGATTGACGAAAAAATTCACTCCGCCATCATGAACCATCTGCTCTCCGCCAACCGGCGCCAACTTTCGCTGGTGGATTGCAGCAGTTTTGAAACCATGCGTCAATTGGGGATCGAGCAGGTTTTCACCTTCGACGAGCACTTCGGCGAGCAGGGGTTCACGGTCATCCCCTAGTACCCAAACAACATGAAGATGCAGGGCACTAGCGTTTCTTTTTCTTCAGTTTTTCAAACAGTCTCTCATATTCCTGTGCGATGGAATCCGGGTCGTAGACTTCTTTGATGAATTCCGGGTTGCCGCGATACTTTTCCTTGTGGTCCAGCACTTCCAAAATGGCGTTCGCAAGGCTTTCGGAGCTGCCGATCTCGGAAACGACGCCCATCTTGTGCATTTTCACCGGCTGGCGCACGCCCGGCAATGCGGAAGGCACGCTTGGCACGCCGTTCATCATCGCTTCGATCTGAACCAGCCCAAACGCCTCGGTCGAATTGAGCGACGGCACGGTGATGACATCGAGGTTGGGATAGTACGCCGCCATTTGAACAGGGTCGAGATTGCCCAGGAACTTCCAATGTCCCTGAATTTCATATTCGCGGATGCGCGGCATGAGCCGGTCCGAGTAGGCTTGTTCGCCCATCACATTTTGATATGTACCCGCAAACAGCACCTGCGCCTTCGGATATTTTGCCAGGATGGCGGGCAGCGCATCGAGCAGGACCTCGACGCCCTTCTCGGAGGCGAAGCGCGCCGCCATGCCGATGACGGGTCTTCGTTCGCGTGTGAGATGGTTTTCGGCAAAAGCGGCAACCGCTCCCGGTTCTGGATTCGGCAGCTCAACGGGAGGCAGGATCGGGGTCAGTTTCGAGGCGAAGCGCGAAAGGTAGCGGGAATGGTCGGCGTAATCCTGCGTGTATGTCACGATGTGGCTCGCCAACAGTCCCGCCATGTTGTTTTGAAAATCCAAAACAAAATTGACGAAACGATTGAACCACCCCTGCGGCAGCTGCACGTCGCAGTGATAGGTAAGCACGGCAGGTTTGCCAAACAACCGCGCGCGGAACGCCACACCGGGCGCGTCGAACTGTGGGAGATGCAGCTGCACCACATCGTGTTGGAGGACGAGTCGGGTGGCGACAAACCCGAAGGCGGGCGCGAGCACGCCCTTGCTGACGCGCGCAACAACGGGCACACGGACGATCTTCACGCCGTCCATCATTTCCTTTGTTGGAAGTGAAGGATCATACTGTGTGGTCATCACCGTGACTTGATGTCCGCGTTTTGTAAACGCACGCGCAAGGCGCTCGGCATAAATGGTCAAGCCGCTGGTGTGGGGGCGGTAATAGGTGAGTACGGTTAGGATTTTCATTTTTTCTTTTTGCCTGATCCTTTTGCGGGCGGCAGAACGACCTGAACCGGGTACGGGATTTCCACCGCATGTTTTTTGAAGGACTGGCGGATGCGCGTCAGCGCCATGTCTTTGGCGACCGGATGCGGCGTGACAGCGGTATCCACCCAGAAGAAAACCGTCAGGTCAATCGAGGATGCGCTGAAGGTATGGAACAAAACCTGCGGGGCGGGCGCATCCAGAAAGCCCGGCAGGTTCCTGATTTCGTTCAAGATCATACCGCGCACCGCTTCGGGGTCGGCGTCGTACGAGACCGAAACGGGCAGTTCCACGCGGCGGCGGCTGGCGCGGGTGTAATTGATGATGGGCTGTGAGAGCACATCGGCATTGGGCAGGAAGACGATACGGCCGTCGAGCGTTTTCATTTCGGTGGTCCGCAAGCCGATCTTCAGGACGGTGCCGTCGTAGCCCGCCAGCCCCGCATCATCCCCTACTTTGAACGGCTGCTGGACCAGCAGAATGACGCCGGAGGCAAAATTCTGCATGATGTTCTGCAGGGCAAAGCCAATTGTAAAACCGAGGATGCCCAGCCCCGCCAGAAACGCCGCCACGTTGAAGAATCTCTGCAAGGCGGCAATCACGCCCAGGGAGATGATCGTCCACTTCAGGATTTGCGAAAGCAAATGCGAAACGCCCGCCTCGGCGTTGTTGCGCTGCAAGATGCGCCTGAGCAGGCGGCTGAGCCAGACGCCCGCATAATAACTCAGCGCAAAGATGAGAAGGGCGGTCAACACGTTTGGCAGGGCGGCGAGAAAACCATCTGCCAGGGATGCGAATGTGTCGGACATGGGACGATTCTACAACTCAAGTTCGGGGAGGCAAATATTTTACCTGCGACTGGCACTCCGAATTTTCGAGGTCCGGGCTGCGCGCTGGTACTCGAACAACTTAAAAGTGAAGGGACACTAGAACAGGCGTTGATTCGCCTTGACCCAATCGAACAACATCTGCACGCCTTCGTCCACGCCGATCTTCGGCTCCCAGCCGAGTTCGCGCCTGGCTTTCGAAATATCGGCGTAAAACACGCGCTGGTCGCCCGGGCGCCAGCCGCCGCGCGCCACTCGTATGGGCTTGCCAAGCATCGTTTCCAGTTTGGGTCCGAACTCCGCCCAAATGGACATGACGTTCGCGGGTCCCCCGCCGAGGTTGTAAACCTGACCGCGCGCCGCGTCAATTTTTTCGACGGCAAGGTCGTAGGCGTTGATCAAATCATCCACATGCAGAATATCGCGCACCTGTTTGCCGTCGCCGTAGATCGTCAGCGGGCGTCCCATCACGGCGGCGATGATGAACCATGCCACCCAGCCCTGATCTTCAATACCAAATTGCCGCGGACCATAGATACAGGACTGCCGGAAGACAACGGTAGGCAGGTTGTAAATCCTTGCATAATCGCGCACGTACTGGTCGCCTGCGCCTTTCGAACACCCATAGGGCGAGTGGAAATCCAGCGGCTGGGTTTCAGGGCAGCCATTCACCAAATCCTTGTAACGCCAGCGGGTTGGTTCTTCGACCAGTTTCACGTCCTCCATGCCGCCGTAGACCTTGTTGGTGGAGGCATAGAGGACGATGGGATTCCTGCCGGATAAACGCGCCGCTTCCAGGACGTTGAACGTACCCAATGCGTTGGATTCGAAATCGTCCCTGGGGTTGACGACGGATGTGGTGACCGCGACCTGCCCCGCCAGATGCGCGATCACATCGGACGTTTTGGCTGCTTCTGTGATCCTGCCGGCGTCGCGCACATCCGCAACGACCACGTCGAAGGCGTTTTCCCCAAACTCTTTCTTCAGCCATTCCAAATTGCGCGGAGCGCCGCCGCGCGAAAGGTTATCGTAGATGGTCACCTTTTCGCCGCGCTTCAACAGGCGGTGGACGTAATTCGAGCCGATGAAGCCGGCGCCGCCGGTGACGAGATAATGTTTGGTCATAAAAAGTTTTACCTCATTCCATCAAAGTTATATATTCTGGGATGACTTCCCCCTCTCCCGATGGGAGAGGGCAGGGTGAGGGCTTTGGGCGGGGAACCTAGAAAATCTATTGGAAGGCGGCAACTTGAGTTAATATCTTCTGCGCGCAAAGAAGCGGACGGAGAACATTCCAAAGACGAACCCGCCGATGTGCGCCCACCAGGCAATGCCGCCCAGGTCTGCGCCCTGCAGGGCGAGCCAGCCGGAGAACAACTGCGATACAAACCAAAAGCCGAGGAAGATCGCCGCCGGTATCTCCACCAGCGTGAAAATGAAAAAGATGGGCACCAGGCTCGCCACCCGCGCATGAGGGAAGAGGATAAGATACGCCCCCAGCACTCCCGCAATCGCTCCGCTGGCGCCGACCATTGGGACCTGGCTGGCAGGGGAAAGGTAGGTTTGCAGGAGGGCGGCGGCGGAGCCGCTGAACAGGTAGAAGACGAGGTAGCCGGCGTGCCCCATGCGGTCTTCGATGTTGTCGCCGAAAACGATCAGGGTCCACATGTTGGCAAGGATGTGCACCCAGCCGCCATGCAGGAACATACTGGTGACGATGGTCACCCAGCTGCCGGCGTAGTCTGTGGTCAATTTTGCGGGCACCAGCCCCCAGTCGCGGATGAAGCGGTAGAGTTCCTGATCGCCCAGCGTTATTTCATAATAGAAGACCAAGCCGTTCAGCAGCACCAGAATCCAATTTACCAATGGGAATCTGCGCGGACGCGCCGTGTCATACAGGGGTAACATTAAGTCTGTTCTTCCGTTGGTTCCTTGTTCCGAAGGTTCATCAACTGCCGGTACAAGCCCGAAAGGGTTTCCCCTTCGCGCAGGAGACCGATACCCCCAATTACACCGCTGTTCAGGTAATTGTACAAGCGTGCCGTTAGTGCTACTGCCAGCGAAGTGGACTGGTCGCCGGTGAAGAGGGTCAAAGCCGCGCTGATCGCGCCTTCAAAGGTGCCCACGCCGCCGGGCAGGGCAGGGATGGCTCCGCCGAACGCCGCCGCGCCAAGCACGAACAGCATCCAGTGAAATTGAGCCTGCGGGAAGAACGCCAGGGTGATGACGTAATAGGCGACCAGGGCGACGAACCAGTTTATCGTCATCCAAAACAGGAAGCGCAGAAAAAGCCAGCCGTCGGTGAGAACGGCGAGACCGTCCAGGAACGATTCGAGGAAACTGCCGCCGAAGCGCTGCAGGGCGGTCCAGCGCGTGCTCAATTTGTGGAACAGGTCGAGCGCCCATTGACGGTTGCGGGCGAGCACGTACATCATCGCCAGCCCGACGATCATCGCCCCGCCCACAACATAGCCGATGCGCTCCGAGCCTTGCGCGCCGACTACGAAGGGCAGGGCGGCAAGCAGGATCGCGGCGGAGAACGCCAAATCCACCACACGTTCGATGATGATGGTCGGCAGGATTTCGCTGAATGTCATGCCCGATTTCCGGCT
Organism: Chloroflexota bacterium; assembly: GCA_024434165.1. Classification (GTDB taxonomy): domain Bacteria; phylum Chloroflexota; class Anaerolineae; order Anaerolineales; family Villigracilaceae; genus Villigracilis. The sequence goes on from QMIW01000016.1 coordinate 8,924, forward strand.
GAGCAAAAAGACACGCCCAAGTTCGCCGAGCCGGAAGGGAAGAAAAGCGTTCAGCAAATACCCCTCCCCGGCGGAGAAGACCACATCCATGTACTTGGGTTTATCGCGCAGGAGGATGCGCCAGACTTTGGCGCGGATGAACAGCCAGACAAAGGACAAGACCGCCGAGCCCGCCAAAATGCCGTAGTTGGCATTTTTTATGGAATTCCACATGGTTTGAAAATCCACAAAATAAAGAAGGGCGGCGATGAGGGCAATGCTGATGATTGCGCCGGGGATGATTCGTTTGATATCTTTCATAGTTGTCGCCACAACCCTCATGCCGAGGGCTTAGAAAGTGTTTTGAAATTCGTTTATAACCACAGATGAACACGGATAAATTGGATTTAAAGCCCTTAAATTGGCGTTTCCGTCAAAAATCAACGTTCCTCCGCGTTTACACTGGCACCGAACGCAAGTGCGGTGTCTGTGGTGAATTTTGATTTAGAAAACACTCTCTTAGGGTCACGAAGGCGCACAAAGATTTTCCTTTGCGCGCTTTTGCGGTTAAGAAAAACCCTACTCATCTTCAAGTTTCAGCACCGCCATGAACGCTTCCTGCGGGATTTCGACGTTGCCGACCATCTTCAAACGTTTCTTGCCGCGTTTTTGTTTCTCGAGCAGCTTCTTCTTGCGGGTGATGTCGCCGCCGTAGCATTTGGCAAGCACGTCCTTGCGCGTGGCTTTGACGTTGGCGCGGCTGATGATGCGTCCGCCCGATGCAGCTTGCACCGCGACGTCGTACAACTGGCGCGGAATCAAATCCTTGAGTTTGGTGATGAGGCGCTGACCCTTGTGGTAGGCATCCTTCTCATGGACGATTGCCGCGAGCGCATCCACTGGGTCGCCGTTGACGAGAATTTCCAGTTTTTGCAGTTTATCCGGGCGGTATTCGAGGAATTGATAATCGAGCGAAGCGTAGCCCTTCGTGCGCGACTTGAGATGGTCGAAGAAATCCACAATGATCTCGGAAAGCGGAATTTCAAAATCCAACTGCACGCGGTGCGGGGCGGGATGCTCCTGTCCTTTGAAGATGCCGCGCCGCTTGGTGACCAGGTCCATGATGGGACCGTAAAACTCGGTGGGCGTGATGATCTCGATGTTCATCCACGGTTCGCGCACTTCGACGATCTTGCCCGGGTCGGGCAGTTCGGCGGGCGAATCCACTTTGACGACTTCGCCCTCAACCGTCAGCACTTCGTACTCCACCGAGGGAGCGGTGAACAACACATCCAGCAGGTATTCGCGCTCGATGCGCTCCTGGATGATCTCCATGTGGAACAAGCCGAGAAAACCGGCGCGGAAGCCGAATCCCAGCGCCTGCGAGGTTTCGGGCTGGTAGGTCAGCGAGGCGTCGTTGAGCTGCAGTTTTTCGAGCGCTTCGCGCAGTTCGGTGTAATCGTCCGCTTCGACGGGATAGATGCCCGCGAAGACCATTGGTTTGGGCATGCGGTATCCGGGCAGGGGTTCTGGCGCAGGCATGGAAACAAGCGTCATCGTATCGCCGACGCGGCATTCGTGAACGGTTTTGAAGCCCGTCGCCACGTAGCCCACTTCGCCGGAGCCGAGGCTGTCCACCGGTTTCATCCCCGGCGAAAAGATGCCGATCTCCACCGGGCGAAAATCGGTGTTGGTCGAGAACATGCGCAGGTTGTCTGTGGCTTTGATCCTGCCCTCGAACACGCGGACGTACGCCACGACGCCTTTGTACGAGTCGTAATGCGCATCGAAGACCAGCGCACGCAGGGGCGCATTGTCTTCGTCTTTGGGAGGAGGGACACGCGCGACAATCGCTTCGAGGATGGATTCGACGTTGATGCCTTCCTTGGCGGAAACGCGCAAAACCGCTTCAGGCGGGACCCCAAGCAGGCTGCCCACATCCTCAGCCACTTCATCGGGACGGGCGGAGGGCAGGTCAATTTTGTTGATGACGGGGATGATGGTCAGGTCGGCGTCGAGCGCCTGATAGAGATTCGCCAGCGTCTGCGCTTCGATGCCCTGCGTGGCATCCACCACGAGGATGGCGCCTTCGCAGGCTTTCAAGGCACGGCTGACTTCATAGCCGAAGTCCACGTGACCGGGCGTATCAATGAGGTTCAGTTCGTATCGTTGTCCATCCTTCGCCGTGTAAAACATGCGAACAGCCGACGCCTTGATGGTGACGCCTTTTTCGCGTTCGAGGTCCATCGAATCGAGCGCCTGCTCGGTCATCTCGCGCTCGGAGACGGTCCCCGTCAACTGCAAGAGCCGGTCGGCGAGCGTGGACTTGCCGTGGTCCACATGGGCGATGATGCAAAAGTTGCGGATATGGTCGGTCATAGGCGAACGAAGTATACCCGATTAAAAAGTGACAGTCACCTTGGCGGGGAATGAACAACCGGCTGACATGGGATTTCCTGCCGCTTGCGGAAAACAGTCCTTTCGTATCGTTGCAAATCATCCGGGAGAAGATACAATTTTGAGACAACCGACACGGGAAGAGAATATATGAAAAACCAGGCACAAAAAAAATCCCTGTATTTGACGTTCTACATTGCCGGCGTGGTCTTCGGGCTGGCGTTGACGCTCGCCGCCACCTGGGCGGACCTGGAAGCCGCTTTCTACGGGTTCGACCATACCGGCGGAGACCGCATGAACACGCTTCAATGTCCCATTTTGATGGGGGCGGACGAGACGGGTTCCTTTTCCGTTGAGATTACCAACACAACGGATCGCAGTCTTTCGCCCACCATCAAAACGGACGTGAGCACGGCGCGTGCGCCAGTCTCGACGTACAACCCGATCAAACTGGAAGCGGGAGAGACGCGGCGGCTGGAATGGACAATCGGACCGGAAAACGTGGACCTCGGACGTTTCATCCTTGTACGGGCATGGATGTATGCGGCGTATCCGATCAAGGACAAGGAAAATACCTGCGGTGTGATGGTCCTGCCCCTGCCCGGCAGCGGGATGGTCTATACCTGGGGGGTGGTGGCGTTGAGTCTGCTGGGGATGGGCGGCGGCTTGTTTTTGCTGAGAAAAGCCCAAAGTCCAGAAAGAGGCGGGATGGACCTCTCCCGGATGGGCGCGCTGGCAGTCATCGTCATCGCGGGGCTGGTCATCAGTTTTATGGGGAATTGGCTGGCTGGCGTGCTGGTGCTGGTGCTTTCCTTGTTGATAAGCGTGATTTCCATCGGGTATGCGTTCAAGCCGTCACGACCGGAATAGGGGAACCGCCAAGCCGGTGACTTTTGTAGGGCTGGCTGGAATCGAAACCCGGTTTAGAATTGGGCGTATATCGAAGGCGAAGGAGAAACCATGGAAATCCTCATTACCTTAAGTATAGGGGGAATTGGCGTTCTCTTCCTGGTATTGCTGACAGGAATCCGCTTTATCCCCAACAACCGCATCGGTATTGTCGAAAAACGTTTTGGCGGGCGCTCGCTTAAGTTCGGGTTGATTGCGCTGAACGGCGAGACCGGTTTCCAACCGCAGGTGCTGCGCGGCGGTCTGCATTATCGAATGCCCATCCAATATGCAGTGCACATCGCGCCGCTGGTGACAATAACGCAGGGCAAGATCGGGTACGTGTTCGCGCGCGACGGTCTGCCGCTCGAACCGGCACAGGTGCTGGCTGCAAATGTGACCGCCAACGACTTTCAGGATGTGACCGCCTTCCTGAAAAACGGCGGGCAAAAAGGTCCGCAGCGCCTCATCCTGCGCGAAGGGACATACGCCTTCAACCTGATGCAGTTTGTGGTCATCACTGAGGAGCGCGTGTATTCCCTGCCGCTCAGCCGCGATGAGAATGCAGTCATCGTGCGCATGGCGGAGGTCATCAAGGAGCGCGACGGGTTCCGCCCGGTCATCATCAAGGACAGCGACGACAAGATCGGCATTGTGACTGTTCACGATGGGCCGTCTCTGCCGCAGGGCGAGATCATTGCGCCGGTGGTGGGCGACAACCCCGAAAAAGCGGATATGTATCACAACAAATTCCAGGATGCCGACCGCTTCCTGATGGCGGGCGGCATGCGCGGACGCCAGCTGCAGGTATTGGTGGAAGGCACTTACTACATCAACCGCCTGTTTGCAACGGTGGAGATGATTCCAAAGACGGTCATTGACGTGGGCAATGTGGGCGTGGTGGTCTCCTACACCGGCGAGCAGGGCGTGGACCTCTCCGGTTCGGAATATCGCCATGGCGAGTTGGTCCAGCGCGGTCAGCGCGGCGTGTGGAGCGAGGCGCTGCTCCCCGGCAAATATCCGTTCAACACGTATGCGGGCAAGGTCATCCCGGTACCGACTACGAACTTCATCTTGAAATGGATCAAGAACGAGGTCGGCGCGCATAATTTCGACGAGAATCTGACCGAGGTCTCGCTCATCACCAAGGATGCGTTCGAGCCGTCCCTGCCGCTTTCGGTTGTCGTTCACATTGACTACAAGAAGGCTCCGCTGGTCATCCAGCGCTTTGGCGACATCAAACGCCTCGTGGAACAAACCCTCGACCCGATGGTGGCGGCGTACTTCAAGAACATCGCCCAGACGCGCACGCTCATCCAGCTGTTGCAGGAACGCAGCGCCATCCAACAGCAATCCAGCATGGAGATGAAGGAAAAGTTCGCGCACTATAACCTCGAGCTGGAGGAAGTGCTGATCGGCACGCCGTCTTCGCCGACCGGCGACAAGCAAATCGAAACCATCCTGACGCAACTGCGCCAGCGCCAGATCGCCGAAGAGCAGGTGGAAACCTACTCCCAGCAGGAAAAGGCGGCGGTGAAGGAGCGCGAACTGCGCGAAGCGGAATCCCGCGCTGCGATGCAGAGCAGGATGACGGAAGCCGAATTGAATATCACCATTCAATCGAACCAGGGTAAGGCGGAGTACGAACGCTCCATCCAGCAGGCGCAGCAGATTCGCGCGCTGGCGGAAGCGGAAGCCGAGAAGGTTGCGCGTGTGGGTATCGCGCAGGCGCTCGCCACCGAAGAGCAGGTACGCGCGTATGGCGGTCCGCAGTTCCAGGTGACCCAGCAGGTGCTCAACCGCTTTGCGGAAGCCATCGAACAATCCAAGGTGGATGTGGTTCCGCGTGTGGTTGTCGGCGGCGGAGAGAAGGGCGGCAGTCAGTCTGCCAGCATCATGGAAGCCCTGCTGACCATGCTGCTCTCCGAGCGTTTCGGCGCAATGTCGAATGAAGCCAGCCAGACCCAGCGCTCGCCGGATGTGGAAGCCATGCGAGAGAAGATTTTGAAGGATATGCAGAAGAAGGAAGACAAGAAAGCCTAGCACCCAAACAGCTTAAAAGTGTAGGGCAAAAGCGGTTGAAATTCACCGCTTTTGCCCTACATCTTCATGTCGTTTGGGTACTAGACCGAATCGAAAGAGGCTGATGCGTGAAGCGCCAGCCTCTTTTTGTTTATCCTTGCTTATTGAAGGGCGGCAGGGATGCCCGTGTATGTGCCATTCCAAGTCTTCTCGCGCTTCCTCTAGTGACCCATGCTATTTCCTCACGATTGCGTACATTTCCAGATCGCTGGGCTTGCCCTTCCACACTTGATAACTCCGCAGCAGTCCTTCGAACTGCATCCCCGCTTTGAGCAGGACTTGGGATGACGCTTTGTTTTCAGGAAGAACCACCGCCTCGATCCGCACCAGAGCCAGTTTCTCGAACCCATATTGGATCAACGCCTGAGCCGCTTCGGTGGCAAATCCCTGTCCCCAGTATTTGCGGGCAATGGTGTAACCCATCTCTGCACGACGATCTCCCACAGAGATGAATCCGAAGTTGGCGATGCCGATCAATTTTTTATCGGCGCGATGTTCAATGCCCCAGGCGCGGAAATGTCCCTGCTCATAGCGGGCAATGTAACGACTCAAATCCTCGCGCGCCTCATTCAATGACATGTAACGATCCCATGGGGTGTATCGGTCAATTATGGGGTCGGAGGCGTATTCGTACAAATCGTCGAGGTCGGTGAGGCGCAGGTCACGCAGAAGCAGGCGCGGGGTGGAAAGAAGCGGGAAATCAGGGAAGCGAGGTGTGGCAGGTTCCATCCCTGCATTATAGATTCTCCCTCCAAAAAAGCCCCCAGGACATAAGTCCCAGGGCTTTGCGTTTCCATTTTTTACTTCACCAAATTCCTCAGCGCCGTGTGCAGGATGCCGCCGTTGCGGTAGTTGTTCACTCCCACATCAGTATTCAGCAGGACGGTGGCTTTGAACTCGACGACCGAGCCATCAAGGATGATACGGAGACGAACGTTTACGGGATGAGTTCTTTGGATGGGCGGGGTAATTCTGGTGTTTAACTCGTAACCCTGCAACACGTTTCAACGAGACCGGCCCTAAGCCGGTCTCGTTTTTCATATCTGGCAATATGACTTTCGACATAGTCACAATCCTGCTTCCGAGACTGGGGCGATGCCCGGCTTTTTTGTATCATAACGGCATCAACAAAGGAGTTTTAACCATGTCTCAATCAATAATCAATGTCCAAAACTTGACCGCAACCTATGGAACCGTCACAGCGCTTAACGGTGTGAACCTGACCGTGAACAAAGGCGAAATCTTTGGCTTGCTGGGTCCCAATGGCGCGGGCAAGACCACCCTGCTCGCCGTTGTGGAAGGCTTGCATAAACCCCAAGAGGGCATCGTTCACATTGGCGGCATTAACGTCCAGGCTGACTCAACCGCGACGAAACGCCAGTTGGGTATCCAACTGCAAAAGACGGCCTTGATGGACGATATGACCGTGGCTGAGCTCGTGGAAGTCTATGCCGCGCTGTATGAGGTCTACCTCACCTCCGGGCAAATCAACAAACTGTTGGCGCGCTTTGACCTGGTCGAAAAACGCAACACACTGGCGCGCCGCCTCTCCGGTGGACAGCAGCAACGCCTGGCACTGGCGGTTGCGATTGCCAACGACCCGCAAATTGTTCTGCTCGATGAACCCACCTCCGCGCTTGACCCGCATGCCCGCCGCGCCGTCTGGGACATCGTCCGCGAATGGCATGATGAGGGGCGGACTGTCGTCCTCACCACGCACGCGATGGAGGAAGCCGAAGCTTTGTGCGGGCGCATCGCCATCATTGACCGTGGTCAGATCGTAGCCTGCGACAGCCCGTCCGCCCTGATCGCCAACCTCAACCTAAATTCGATGCTGAAAGCAACCGTTGAATTGCCATTGGATCAAGTGCGGTCGCTGCCCAGCGTGAGCCATGCGCGATACACCGGTCAGCACCTGGAAATGGAAACGGCCAAACCCGAACTGACTTTGACCGCCCTCCACGCATTAGCCGCCTCTGCCGGGCGCTCTGTCCGTGACGTCATGCTGCGCCAGCCCAACCTGGAAGATGTCTTCCTGAAATTGACCGGGCGCGCGCTATCCGAATCCAATTAATTGAGTACCCTGAAAGGAATTCCCCCATGAAAAGATTTTTGATCCTCACCAAAGCCATCTTCCTCATGCACTTGCGAAACGGCTTTGTGTTATTCTGGAACTTTGCCTTCCCGGTGCTGTTGATGCTTATCTACGGAGTCGTTATGAGTCAGTACATGGATTATATGACCCCCGGCGTCATCGTGTTGAACGCTTTGAGTTTCGGGCTGGTCGGCAGTTCCAACATGATGCTTGAGATGCGTGAAAAGAGCGTCCTGCGCCGGTTGCAAGCCTCGCCCCTGCCTGCCGGGCAATTGATCGGCTCGTATCTCCTGGTCAACCTCCTGATCGGCATCTTGCAAAGCACGCTGATCATCATTGCCGGTGTTTTGCTCTATAAGGTTCCTGTCAGTGCGTTGAGTCTCGCGCTGGCGTATCCGATGATCCTGGCTGGACTGCTGGCGTTCATGGCACTGGGCGGCATTATCAGTGGAGTCGCGGCAAAAGCCGGCACCGCGACAGCGGTTGGGATGACCATCTATTCTTCGCTCATGTTTATCAGTGACATGGTCTTTCCCCTGGATATGCTGCCGGACTGGCTGCGAAATATAGTGCCTTATCTGCCTGCCTATCCTGTAGTTCAATTGGTGCGCTCAGCCCTGCTGGAAGCCACGCTCGACCCCAACTGGCTGTCGCACCTGTTCCTGCTCGCAGCCTATGGCATCGGCGCGACCTTTATCGCTGCAAAGTTGTTCCGCTGGGAACCGAAGGCGTAATTAATTCCCCTCATCCCCAACCCTTCCCCCATTGGGGGAAGGGAGTCAATCCCCTCTCCCAACGGGAGAGGGCTAGGGTGAGGAAGAGTTTTGCACTCACTTTCCACTTTCCTTCTTCCAGAGTACACTTTCTATATGGCAGAAACTCGCCCATCTCACTTGTCCAACAGTGACCTCCCAATCCCTGACCAACACTTTGAACTCTATGGCAGGTTTTGGGATGCAGCCTCCTTATTGATCTTCAGCCTTGCCGCCGTTGCGGTTCTCATTACAAATGCAAATGAACTGACCTGGCGCGAGTGGACGGTGGCAGGGCTGTCTCTTGCGCAAGGGCTGTTATATTTTTTCTGTATCACACGTGGCGGCTGGCCTGTCTCACCGCGAAATCTTGCCTTGTATTTTGTGGCTGGAATTTGTATGTGGGGCGTGGCATGTTGGCTCGATCCGTTTACCTGGTGGCTGGGTTTCACCTACTTTGGACAAATGTTTGGCTTGTTGCCGCTTCAAGCCGTCATTCCCGGGACAGCCATTGTCACGTTTCTGATTGCCCTGATCACTTCGGATTGGAACCTCAGGCAGATTCCGCTTGGCGCTGCAATTGGATTTACATTCCAATGGCTGGCGGGGATCGCGCTCTATCTGTTCATCTCCAATATCATCCGCACCAGCGGAGAGCGCGCCAAGCTCATTGCCAGCCTGGAAGCCGCCCAAAAGGAATTGGAACTAGCCCGCCAACGGGATGCTGAACTGGCAACCTTGCAAGAACGCGAACGCCTCGCCCGCGACTTGCATGATAGTCTCGGTCATGCGCTGGTCGCCATCTCGGTTCAACTGGAAGCCATCCAGCGCCTCTACAAAGTGGATCCCGAAAAAGCCTCGGCGCAGGTGGATGAACTCAAGAAACTTACGCGTACCAGCATGGACGACCTGCGCCGTTCCCTGGCAGGTTTGCGCACGCCCGGTTTGGGCGAACGGCAATTGAGTGATGCTTTGCAAACGTTGTGTGTGGATGTCGGTCAGCGGGCACATCTTGAAATCACCTGTCACGTTGCCGAAGATGCAAATCAACTTTCACCCGCGCAATCTGAAACACTCTGGCGCGTCGCGCAGGAGGCGCTGGCAAATATTGAACGACACGCACATGCCCGCAAGGTTGCATTACAACTTAAACTGGAATCGCACACCGTCTCATTGACGATCCATGATGATGGACGCGGCTTGCCGCCCGATGCCGAAAATCAATCTGGACACTACGGCTTGCGCGGGATGCGCGAACGTGTGGAAGGACTCGGCGGCATGTTGACACTCAAAAACGATAACGGCTCATTCGTGGACGTGAGCCTGCCTCTGGTCTAAAAGGTTTTTCTACACTGACAAAACGGATGTGCCCCTTTCAATAATATCTGCTCAATTCCTGCTCATGGACATGAACCATCACCTTCAATCAATTCACCTTTGTGCTCTTCGTGTCCTTTGTGTTTAATTTTCATCTCTCATGCCTAATACTATTAACCTCCTCCTTGTCGAAGACCAGACCCTGATGCGGCAGGGCCTCAAAACGATTCTCGATCTTGAACCAGGCTTGCACGTAGTCGCTGAAGCGGGCGATGGTGAAAGCGGAGTCCGCCTGGCGCTGGAACTCCGCCCCGATGTCATCCTCATGGACGTGCAGATGCCTGTCCTCAACGGCGTCGAGGCGACTGCGAAACTGTGCCGTGAATGGGCGCAGGCAAAGGTCATCATCCTCACCACCTTCGACCGCGACGATTACGTCTATCAAGGAGTTCGCGCGGGCGCGCTGGGCTATTTGCTCAAAGACACCCCCGCCGACAAATTGATTCAAACGATTCGCAAGGTTCACGAAGGCGAAGTTTTCATCCAGCCTGAGATCGCCTCGCGCGCCTTGCGCGAAATGATGCGCCCGACGACCTCTACCATCGAATCGCTCTCCGACCGCGAAAGGGAGGTGCTGGTTCTGTTGGCACAGGGCGCCTCCAATAAAGATATGGCGGAGAAATTATTTATCACCGAAGGCACGGTGAAAAATCACGTCTCCAACATCCTTGCCAAACTTCAAGCGGAGAACCGCACGCAAGCTGCGGATATTGCGAGGAAGCAGGGGTTGGTTTAAACAAAAAAGTGACGGTCACTTTCGCGAAGCACCCTGTGGGTGAAAGTGACCGTCACTTCGTTTTACGCAACACGCACAACGTTTTACTTCACCAAATTCCTCAGCACCGTGTGCAGGATGCCGCCGTTGCGGTAGTAGTTGACTTCCACTTCGGTGTTCAGCAGCGCGGTGACTTTGAATTCGATCACTTTACCATTGGACTTCTTCGCTTTCACGATCAATTCCGCTTTGGGCTGGATGGCGTCGTTCAAGCCTTCGATGTCGTACACCTCGCTGCCGTCAAGACCGAGCGACTCGGCATTTTGACCCTCGGCGAATCGCAGCGGGAGGATGCCCATACCCACGAGATTGGAGCGGTGGATGCGCTCGAACGATTCGGCGATGACCGCCTTCACGCCCTGCAGCATGGGTCCCTTCGCCGCCCAGTCGCGGCTGGAGCCGGTGCCATATTCCTTGCCTGCCAACACAATTGTGGGAATACCAGCCTCTTTGTATTTCATCGCGGCATCGAAAATGGACATGATCTGACCGTCGTCCGCGGTCTGTCGTCCATCGTCAAAGAATTTCGTCCAGTTGCCTTCCTTGGGCGCGACCAGCAGATTCTTCAGGCGGATGTTCGCAAACGTACCGCGCGCCATCACCAGGTCGTTGCCGCGCCGCGTGCCATACTGGTTGAAGTCCTTGGGCTGGACTCCGCGCTCCTGCAAAAATTTTCCAGCGGGAGAATCCACGGCGATGTTGCCCGCCGGCGAGATGTGGTCGGTGGTGATCGAGTCGCCGAACAACCCCAGGACGCGCGCGCCCACAATGGGCTGAACAGGCGGCACGTCGAGCGTGAGGCGCTGGAAGTAGGGCGGATGATGAATGTAGGTCGAGGATTCGTCCCACTCGAACAAATCGCCTTCCTTCACTTGAATCGCTTGCCACATCTCGGAGCCGGTGAACACGTCGGCGTATTTTTCCTTGAACATATCCGCCGAGACGCTTTTCCCAATCGCCTCTTCGATCTCCTGCTGGCTGGGCCACAGATCCCGGAGATAGACTGCCGCCCCATCCGATCCCGTGCCGAGCGGCTCGTTGACCAGGTCAATGTCCACCGTGCCGGCGAGGGCATAAGCGACAACCAGCGGAGGCGAGGCGAGGTAGTTCGCTTTCACCAGCGGATGCACGCGCCCCTCGAAGTTGCGGTTGCCGGAGATGACCGCTGCCGCCACCAAATCGGACCCGGTGACTGCTTTGGCAACCTCGCCGGGCAATGGGCCGGAGTTGCCGATGCAGGTGGTACAGCCATAGGCAATGACATTGAAGCCGAGTTTGGAAAGCGGGTCAATCAGCCCAGCCTTTTTGAGATATTCGGTCACCACGCGCGAGCCGGGCGCAAGCGAGGTTTTGACGTACGGCTTGACGTTCAACCCTTTTTCAATGGCTTTCTTCGCAACCAGCCCCGCCGCCACCAAAACAGACGGATTGCTGGTGTTCGTGCAGGAGGTAATCGCCGCAATGACCACCGCGCCGTGCGTCATCTTCATCGAGCCGCCGTTCGTCCCAAAAGCGGCTTCGCGGGTCAACGCCTCGCCGGAGAGTTCGTAGCCGCGCTCCTTCACCGGGGTGGTCAATGCCTTGCGGAAGGTTTCTTTCATCTCCGTCAGCGCGACGCGATCCTGCGGGCGTTTGGGTCCCGCCAGCGACGGCACCACCGAGCCAAGGTCCAGTTCCAGCACGTCGGTAAATTCGGGGTCGGGGCTGTTCGCGTCGCGGAAGAGCCCCTGTGCGCGCATGTATGCCTCGGTGCGTTGAATGACTTCTTCGGGGCGGCCCGTCAGGCGCATGTAACGAAGCGTCTCGTTATCCACTGGGAAGTAACCGATGGTCGCGCCGTATTCGGGCGCCATGTTGCCGATGGTGGCGCGGTCGGGCAGGGACATGGAATCGAGGCCCGGACCGAAGAACTCGACGAACTTATCCACCACGCCTTTCTTGCGCAGCATTTGGGTCACGGTCAACACCAAATCAGTGGCAGTAACGCCTTCCTTGAGTTTGCCGTACAGTTTGAAACCAATCACGTCCGGCAGCAACATATCCATCGGCTGACCGAGCATCACGGCTTCGGCTTCGATGCCGCCCACGCCCCAGCCGACCACACCCAGACCATTGATCATCGTCGTGTGCGAGTCGGTGCCGACGAGGGTGTCGGGGAAGGCAATGGTCTCGCCGTTCTCTTCTTTGGTCATTACGACGTCGGCGAGATATTCGAGATTAACCTGATGCACAATGCCGGTCATGGGCGGGACGACGCGGAAATTGCTGAACGCCTTCTGCCCCCATTTGAGAAATTCATAGCGTTCGCGGTTGCGTTGGAATTCGATCTCCGTATTTCGCAGCAGCGCGTCGGGCGTGGCGAAAAAGTCCACCTGCACCGAGTGGTCAATGACCAGGTCCACCGGCACGAGCGGATTGATGCGCTTTGGGTCGCCGCCAAGGCGGGCAACCGCCGCGCGCATCGCCGCCAGGTCAACCACAGCCGGCACGCCGGTGAAGTCCTGCATCACAACGCGGGCGGGCAGGAAGGGAATGCCGGGGCGGCTTCCGACCCCCCTCTGTCCCCCCTGCAGGGGGGATGAAAGGGGGGTCGGGGTCCACGCGGCGATGCTTTTTACATCGCCTTGTGTGATCTCCATGTCGTTGCACTGACGCAGCGCCGCTTCGAGCAGGATGCGGATGGAATACGGCAGTTTGCTGAGTTTCGTCAGACCAGCCTTCTCCAGCGCATCGAGGCGAAAATAGACGTATTCTTTCCTCCCCACTTTCAATACGTCGCGGGAATTGAAAAAGTCCTGCATAGGATACTCCTTGGGTATGAGAATTTGTACTGCGAAATTTATTTCGCGCTGCTTGCGCAAGATAAATCTTGCGGTACCGCTCACACCACAGTACGAAGAACACAAAGGAGCGCCTTTGATATCCTTGATTCTATGTGGTGGGGTAAATCAGACTGGAATTATACTAATTCATGGGCATACAAGGAAGAGGTTGTCCCTGACCATGCCATGCAATGAAACCCTGCTAAAGTTTCAACTCCGCCTTAAGGGCGGTTCTTAATTCCTGTTTCGCCGGCTCGTCCAAAAACGCGGATTCAGCGGCAAGCAATATCGAGCGTTTCAACGCATCCATCGGCACGTTGAGCCGTTCACAAACATGCTGGTACTCGTGCGCCAGCGTGATGCGCGACACGCTGGGGTCATCTGTGTTGATCGTCGCCTTCAATCCGCTTTCGAGCATACGCGGCAGAGGATGGCTCTCGAACGTCTTCACCACGCCCGATTGGAAATTGCTGGTCACGCATACTTCGAAGGCAACACCGCGCTCCCGCGCCAGCGAAACGACGCTCTCATCCTCCATCACGCGCACGCCGTGACCGATGCGCTCCGCTCCCAGGCTCTCGATCGCCTCGCGGACGTTTTGCGCGGGTCCCCATTCGCCGGCATGGATCGTGATGCGCAGTCCGGCTTGCCTGGCTTCCTTGAAAAGCCCGTAAAACGGCTCAGACTTGAACTCCGCTTCATTCCCCGCCAGATCCAAACCGACCAGCCCGTTCTTCACATGCCCCGCTGCCAGCCACGCCACCTGCTCGGCGAGTTCGGGGCTTTCATGCCGGTTGACCGAAGCGATCAGACCGACCTTGATCTTATGCTTCTTTGCGGCTTCCCGCGCGCTGGCGATCACCCAATCCACCACATCATGCAGGGGAAAACCCTCTGCGCGGCTCAGCGCCACGGGCGTAAAACGCAGCTCGAGGTAGCGCACGTTATCCTTCGCCGCATCCTCCACCGCTTCCGCTGTGACGCGGTGAATGACATCCGGCGATTTGTAGAACAGCCGCAGGGTCTTGAACTTTTCGAGAAAATTGGAAAAGGTCAGCGGGTCCTGATCCTGCACCTGCACCAAGCCGCTGAGGTTGAGCATCGAAACCGGAACCGTCACCCCATGCTGGCGGGCAATATCCAGCATGGTCGCAAGGCGAAGCGAGCCCTCCAAATGCCGGTGCAGATCCACCTTTGGCAGGACGATATATCTATTCAGGGGAGCGGTTTCGTCTGAGAACAAACTTCCTCTGGGTTAGCGGCGGCGGCGTTTCTTTTTACCTCCGCCGATTTGCACCGACGTTTCAACCGGCGCACGAGTCTCCTCGGTGGTCTCGATGGGCGTAATCTCCACCCGCCGCGGACGAGCCGCAAACGCACGGCCGATCACCAGCCCGCGCACATCCTCCAGCAATTGCGCAAACATTTCGGATGCGCGTCCTTTGTATTGTACCAGCGGGTCACGCTGGGCGTAAGCCTCAAGCCCAATGGACACGCGCAGGGCTTCCACTTTGGTGAGGTATTCCACCCACAACTCGGAGAACGCGCTCAACAACAACTGGCGATGGACCTCGTTCAGGACGTAACGACCGAGGGAAGCGGCTAACGCCGCCGCATCGGACTCGCCCAGGCTTGATACCGGCTCATTGAGCCGTTCCTCCCCGAAAGCGATTCGCGCCGCCGGACCGAAGTCCGCCAGTTTCACGGCGTTCTGGCTCAAGCGGGCATATTCGCTCTGTCCCCACGTTTCGCGCAGGGCTTCCTCCGCCGCCTCGAGGTGGCGCATCACGTCCTCGATCACCTCTTCCGCTTCCATGCCTTCCAGCAGCTGCGCGGCATAAAAGGCATAGGCAAAGCGCGTGTAAACCTGCCGGACCTGCTTGTGCGTTTTCTGGTCGAAGGCGGTGCGCGCGCCCTGGGCGAGCGTAATCAGCAGGCGCAGTTTACCGGAATCGGTGGAAACGTCCTCGCGCTGCAACAGTACGTCAATGTCGCGCGCCACCTGGCTGTTCAGGCGTTCGCGTTTTTGATTCAACGCCTCACGGGTCGTGTTCAGCAAAATATCCGAGAGGTCGTCCCAATCCGAAGGCAGGGGGCTTTGCCATTGAATCGGCTCGCCCACGCGGTTCTGAATCGCGCCGATGACCCGCGCGGCGTTGACGACCGTCAACTGACTGGAGACCAGTTCCTGAATATCCTCCTTTGCTTCCTCGGGGTCGTCCGCCAGTTTCCTCTGGAGGTCGCCGCCGAGTTTGAGCGGCAGGCGCACCAGCGCCGTGAGTTCCTCCAGCATCTTCTGCGGCTTGGGTGGTTCTTCCATATCGCGCAGGCTTTGGAAGTAGGCATCCAGCGCCTCTTCACGGTCGGAGATCTGCCCTTCCAGCGTCTCGCCCGTTTTGTCAATCAGGTTCTCGATGGCGCGCAAGGCATGATTCTGCTCGGCTTCGATGGAGCTGGCGACAAGGTCCAGCGTCGAACGCCGAACGTCGCTGCCATCGAGTTTGCCCAAAAGCAACTTGAACCCGTACGACGGGAACAAACCGTTCTTCGCTTCAAAAGGAGGCTGCACCTGCTCCAGCCAGGCGATCAGCCGCCAGGGTCCTTCCTCATCCGCCAGTCCCGCTTCGACGCGCTTGGTCACTTCGGCTTCGAGCATCTCCGCCACGTCTTCGCTCAAATCCTCCTTGACGAAGATGCGGTCGCGCTGGCTGTAGATCTGCTGGCGCTGTTTGTTCAACACATCGTCGTACTCCAGCAAGTGCTTGCGGACGTCGAAGTTTGCGCCTTCCACGCGGGTTTGCGAGCCTTCGATGATGTTGCTGACGAGGCGCATTTCCAACGGAAGCGAGTCGTCCACTTTGAGGCGTTCCATCAGGCTGCTCACCTGCTCGCCGCCGAACAGGCGCATCAAGTCGTCCTGAAGCGAGAGGTAGAAACGCGAAGAGCCGGGGTCGCCCTGGCGGGCGGAGCGGCCGCGCAGCTGGTTGTCAATGCGGCGGGCTTCGTGACGTTCCGAGCCGATGACGTGCAGACCGCCCAATTCCTTGACGCGCTCCATGTCTTCGAAATATTGGAGGAAGAGTTTGACCTCCGCCTCGTAGAAACCGTAATGCGACGGGTCAATTTTTTGCAGCGCCTCGCGCCGCTCCTGCAAGGTCATGTCGAACGGGTCTTTGTAGCCCGCCCTGCCCAGCACGCGGTTGACCGCAGAGATGACCTCCTCTGCCAGTTCGCCGCCCAGTTTGATATCCACGCCGCGCCCCGCCATGTTGGTGGCGATGGTCACCGCACCGAACGCGCCCGCGCCCGCGATGATCTGCGATTCTTCGGTGTGCTTGCGCGCGTTCAACACTTGATGCGGCACGCCGCCCTGGAAGATCTTTTTGAGGCGGTCTTTCGCCGAATCCGGCAGGCGCAGAATCGCAAGCAGGTTATCGAGGTTGGACTCATCGTCGAGGCTGATGTTGGTCATGCCGTGCGGCTTGATGAAGGCGCGCAAAGCGTCGGGGGAGATTTTCTCTATGGGTTCATTGAACGGCACGAGGTCCGTAATGAGGCGCCCGTCTTCCTCCAGATTGTTCGCGCGCATGTAATGATCGCGCACAAGCAGGTACTGCATCAGACGCCGCACCGAATCGGCTTTGAGGCGGTTCGAGAGCCGCTCCGAGGATTCGACCGAGGTCGTGCCGACAAGCAGGGGACGCCCCAGCGTGTGATTGCGGACGATCTCCGTCACGATGGCGCGCAGTTTCGCCTCGACCGTGCGAAAGATGACATCGGGATAATCCTTGCGGCGGTAGAAGAGCGGTTGGGTATCGCCCGCTTTTGCAAAGTAGGAATAAGCGTAGCCTTCTTCGTCCTTCGTTTTGATCTCGACCAGCGGCGCATCCTTGCCGTACGCCAGGTATTCGAGGTTGGGCGGAATGGGCGCAACTTCGAGCTTATAAATTTTGTTGAACTCTTCGGCTTCGGTGAGCGCGGTACCGGTCATGCCCGCCAGTTTTTGATACATGCGGAAGTAGTTTTGCAGTGTGATGGTGGCGTACGTGACCGACTCCGGTTCGACCTTGACGCCTTCCTTCGCCTCGACGGCTTGATGCAAGCCGTCGCTCCAACGGCGTCCGGGCATGAGGCGTCCCGTGAATTCGTCCACGATGACAACCTTGCCGCCCTGCACGAGATAATCCTTGTTGCGATGGAAGAGGAACTGCGCGCGCAGCGCCTGTTGCAGATACCCCATCAGGCGCGCCTGCTCCGGGCTGAGGTCTTCGGGTCGTTCGGGATCAATAAGCTGCATCCCCAAAATGGATTCCACCCGGCTGACGCCCACCTCGGTCAGGTTGATGGAGCGGTTCTTCTCGTCCATTTCGTAATCTTCGGGCTTGAGTTGCTTGACCACCTGCGCCATGCGCCCGTACCATTCGAGGTCGCCCGAAGCGGGACCGGAGATGATGAGCGGTGTGCGCGCCTCGTCAATCAGGACATTATCTACTTCATCCACGATGGCGAAATAATGTCCGCGCTGGACGCGGTTATCGAGGCGCATCGTCATGTTGTCGCGCAGGTAATCGAAGCCGAATTCGGAATTGGTGCCGAAGGTGACATCCGCTTCGTACGCAAGGCGGCGGTCCACCATGCGCAGGTGACGCTGGTCTTCGTGCGGGGATTCGCGCGTGAAATCCACGAGGAAGGCTTTCTTGCCGTTCTCGGTCACTGCCGCCATTTGCAGGACGCCCACGCTCAAGCCCAGCGCGTGATAGATGGGAGCCATCCAGCGCGCATCGCGCCGCGCCAGGTAATCGTTGACCGTGACCAGATGCACGCCGCGTCCGAGCAGGGCGTTGAGATAGACCGGCAGGGTTGCCACGAGGGTTTTGCCTTCGCCGGTGCGCATCTCGGCAATCGAGCCGCTGTTCAGAACCGCCCCGCCGATGATCTGCACGTCGTAATGCCGCAATCCAATCGTGCGCTTGGATGCCTCGCGCACCGCCGCGAAGGCTTCGGGCATGAGTTCATCTAATATGGCTTGTTCGGCTTTTTGGCGTTCCTTCTCTTCAACCTCACCCCCGTCCTCTCTCCCGACAAGAGAGGGGGGCAGGGTGGAAGCGATCCTCGCCTTGAGTTCATCCGTTTTGGCGCGCAGGGCGTCGTCGCTCAGGGCTTCAAACTCTGCCTCAAGCGCATTGACCTGTGCCACCAGGTCACGGTATTGTTCCACTGTCTTTTTGGTGGGGTCGCCACTGAATAGTTTTACGAAGTTTTTAAGCATGTAATCCCTTTCAACGGAAAGGGATTATAGCATGGGGAATATTGGAGGAAGGTAAGAGCGCGCCGCCCGCCAACCGTGAGCCTGAATCAATACAACCTCCCGGCGGGAGGTTGTATTTGCGTAAGCGGCTGCTACTTTCCGATAAACAGGAATACGGCGGCAGCCAGGGCAAAGATGCCCATCAGCCACGGCATGGATGCCGCAGCGGGAATGAATGCCGCCAAGCCCGCGAGCAGGAAGTAGATAACCATACACCAAGTGGAAAGATTCTTCGGCATGTTCATTTTGGTCTCCTTTTGGACATGTGTCAACCGAGCGGTCAACTCTAAAGGTCAAAACACCCATCGGGCTTGGGAGTTGCTCGAAGATCGCTTTCTTTGAATTCCCCTTCAACCAATCAACGAAGCCTTGAAAGGTCATTTCCTCCGTCAGGTACAGATTGGTTTTGTCTTCCCGGTGTAAATGCGGTACATTTTCCCCAGCATGCTCTTCCCCCCATTTTTCCATGACCCCGTGTGATCTTTACGGGGTGACAGTAAAAGTCAACGATGAAGCCTTCAATGACCTGCTGTCTCCAAAAATGGACTCCCAGCTAATTCGCCCGCAATTCCTCCCACACGCTTCGCAGTTTTCTCGGCGGGAGTCATCTCACGGCGCAGTTCACGGGCGCGTTGAAGTTTTTCTTTGGTGACTATTTGATTTGTGACGATGTTTTTGATCGGCATGGCGGGATTCTAACCCCTCTCCCGTCTCCCCTGAAGGGGAGAGGCTTAAGACCTTCCTCAAACCAAAATTATCCTTGGAAACCCAACATGCCATCACCCCAGAAAAGGATTCACCACCATGTCCTCTTCCACATCGTCCCCTTGTGGGATTTGGAAAGGGCGGGGGGATAGGTCTCTCCCCCTTCCCTCCCCAGGTTGGATTTGACTTCAATATATTGCAAAAACGATAAAAAACTGATATATTGAAAACAATATGTCATTCGATCCAACATATCCCCACAAACTGGCTCCCCTCCCGCCTCAAAAAGCGATCGCCAACACCGATTTTGGCGATCTTTTGATAAAGGCACGCGTGGAATTGGCAGAGCTGAAAGGCGCTTGCGGACAAATCCCGAACCCGCTTTTGCTTATGTCGCCTGCCATTATCCGCGAGTCGGTTGCCAGTTCCAATATCGAAAACATCAACACAACTCTGGCAGATGTGCTTCAATGGCAATTATTTCCCGAAGCGGAGCAGCGCCAGCCTGACAAGGAAGTATTGCGTTATCGTGAAGCCATGAATTGGGGCTTTGAAAATGCAGAAAAATATGCCTTGTCTTCACGGCTTATCACAGGGATTCAGGCGCGATTAATGCCCGATGGCAATGGTCAATACCGCCGCGAACAAAACCAGATCGCCAACCTTGCCAGCCGTGAGAGTTTATATACCCCACCTATTGCAAGCGATATTCCCAGCCTGATTGGCAATTGGGAAAACTACGCTAATGCACTGGATGAATCTCTCGACCCGCTGATTCGCGTCATTATTTCTCACTATCAATTTGAAGCCATTCATCCATTCCGCGATGGCAACGGCAGGACGGGGCGTATCTTGATGATTCTACAGCTCATCCAGTACGGCTTGCTTCAATTTCCCGTGCTTTACATCAGCGGATACATTAATCAACACCGTTCAGATTACTATCGTCATCTATTGGCTGTTACAAAAGAACAAAACTGGCATGGGTTCATTGAATATATGCTCGAAGGTTTCCAAGTGAAAGCCATGGAAACCCGCGAAGACCTGAAAAAAATAACTGTCCTTTTTGAGGAAATAAAAGACCAGATCAGGTCAGAAAATAAAAAGATTTACGGTCTCAACCTTGTCGAAGCCTTATTCACCTACCCCGTCATTACACCCACAAAACTCGCCAGCGAGTTGAATATGCATTACACCACAACCAGCAGATACCTGGCTCAATTAGCCGAAATGGGGGTTTTGAAAGATACGAAGGTTGGGAAGTATCACCTGTTCGTTAACTATAGGCTACTTAAGATATTAAGCAAGTCATCATGAGCAAGAAATTTGTTCTCTGACCTTCTCCACCACCGCAGACAATTCCATCACGACCTCATCATTCCTGAATCGGACAATCCTCAGCCCCATCTCACTCAGCACCTTCTCCCGCAGAAGAGCAAGGATGAAGGATGAATTTTTGCCGCATTTGCAGGGAAATGCCCATCGCGGAGTCTCCCCCAAATCCGACGATTCAACTGCTTAATTCGCAACCCAAATTTTCATTGTCGTATTTGGGGGAGATGTCCGAAGGACAGAGGGGGTGAAAATGGACTCCCAGCTTATTCACCCCCAATTCTTCCTACAAGATTTTCTCGGCAGGAGACATATCACGGTGCATTTCCATGGTGTCATGGTAAAATGACGTTAATCAAACGTCATACAACGTCAATTTGACGTCAGGAGAAATTCCATGATCGAAGTACTTCTGGGCTCAAAGAATGCGGAAAGAGTATTGCTGTATATCTTCACACGCGGAGAAGGCTACGCGCGTGAGATAGCCAGTTTTTACAATACAGACTTGAAGCCCATCCAGATGCAGTTGGACAAATTTGAAAAGGGAGGCGTCCTTGTCAGCCGCTCCATCGGGCGGACTCGACCCTACGAATTCAATCCACGTTACCCTTTCTTGACTGAGTTGAAAGCCTTACTCGAAAAGGCATTATCGTTCTATCCTGCCAAAGAACAGGAAGAACTGACAATGAATCGACGCCGTCCACGAGCGAAGGGGAAGACGCTATGAAAAAGATCAAGAACATGAGTCAGGTGGAACTGGCAGCCTATGTTCAAGACTCATTGCAAGCAGAAGGGATTCAAGTTGTGCTTTCAGGCGGGAGCGCCGTTTCGTTTTACAGCAGTAACAAGTATGTTTCAAAAGACTTGGACTTGATCAACACAAGTTTTTCACGGCGTAGCAAGATCAAAACTGTGATGGAAGGGCTTGGTTTTCACGAGCAGGGGCGTTACTTTATCCACCCCGAAACGACGTTTTTCATTGAATTCCCCGATGGACCGCTCTCTGTGGGCGAAGAGCCCGTGAAAGAGATTAGCGAATTCGAACTCTCTACAGGGACATTGCGAGTGCTTTCCCCCACAGACTGTGTCAAAGACAGGTTGTGCGCGTTCTATTTTTGGAATGATTTGCAGGGATTGGAGCAGGCAATCTTGGTGACAAAAAGCCAGCAAGTGGATTTGAAGGAAATCAGACGCTGGTCAAAGGTAGAGGGAAAAGAAAAAGAATTCAAAGTTTTTACAAGTAAGCTTTGATTCTCCCTACTGACGAGCAATGATGAAGGATGAATGCAGAAGGATGAATAATGCCTCGGTTGCAGGGAAATGCCCATCGCCGAGTCTCCCCTCGCGAAGCACCCTGTGGGCAAATCCGACGATTCAAACTCTCAATTCTTATCCCAAATTTTCATTGTCGCATTTGGGGGAGATGTCCGAAGGACAGAGGGGGTCACGCCAAACCCCTCTCCCGTCTCCCCTAAAGGGGAGAAGCTAAGACCATCCAAGCAAATGTGACTTGCTTTGCAGACATCCGCGCCAGCGGACAAGATAAGACTCACCCCCATGCCCTTCCCTCTCGCCCCCAATCTTTGGGGGTCAGGGAAGGGGCAACTCAACACCGCGAACCATTACGCCAATCGGGGTTAGGTCTCTCCCCCTTCCCTCCCCCGTTTGGATTGAACAATTAAGCAGCTTCTTCAAAGGCAACCGCCTCTAGCGCAGCATCAAATATTTTTAACCAATCGCTTTCATCAACCACAAGTAATGAAAAGCCTAAATTATTCATTACCAATTGAATTGAATCAAGCACGTCTTTACTTATAGCGTTTGGTATTGATATTCCTATAACATCAAAATCAACATCGCCTTTCAAAACTTGGTAGGCAAGATAAAAAGCTTGAGTGTACAGAGACTTTATCGCATAAACACTTCTCCCTAAGCCTCTAACACGCGAAGCCGTTCTACTCTTTAAATGCACACCCAACTTAATGGCAATACCGTTAAATGAGTCTTCGTATTTTACATCCGCAATCTCGTGACCATGATGAAAACCGTCAAACTCTTCTTCGATTGGTAATCCCATAATTCTTGGCAAACAGACTTCTTTCCTTTTGTAAATCTGCTTTTCGGTAATTTTTGAAGCCATGCATTGATCGCAAGCTTGACGCGTGGGTGGTCTGTCATTACGAAAGCACTTTTCCTTTGTCATTTTCAACAAAGAAATATATTTTTGATTTGATCTTCTTTTAGCATATCGAGCCTTTTCCTGCCAAGAGTCAAGCTGGTTCAGTTTAATTATTCCAGGTAGCTCCTTGTCAGGAGTTCTTCTGTGGAAGAGTTTTAGTATCAGCCCATCGACAAGAAATACCCCGCGCCAATTTACTTCATCCAAATTTTGACTTATGAATTCATCTATTGTTTTTAACAACATGTGACTGGGGTAGACTTAGATATGACTCTCTAAATCTGCAACCTCTACCTCAGTCCCACATTCGCAGAGCAATGTCTGATCCATTGATACTTCACGTTTGCATCTAGGACAAGCAATACTAAGAATACCATCTTCAAATTTCACATTGTACGGAAGAAGGCAATCTGGGCATCTGCCTAAACCGCCACCGCAATTTGCACATTCAAACTGAAAAGATACTTGCAAATCAAGTTTTGATTGAAATCCAATCAGCTCGTGGATAAAATCTAAATCAATTACTGCCTCATTCCGATGTCGATGGGCATTTAGGATTTCGCCTAAAAGCTTTTGGAATAATTCTCTAGCTTTACCGTTGAGAGTTGTATCGCCCACTACTACATCCACGTTTGAGAAATAAGACAAATAATTCAAATAATTATTTCTAAATTCTGTTGATAGCTCATCATTTGTTTTTCTGATAATGTCTTGACCAGCTGTTACGAGCAGCGATTTGCTATAGTGCCAAGGTGTCCAAATCCTTGCATATCTCCTTGAAATTCCAAAGCTAGCAAAAAGTTCGCCATCATTATTTCGGAAGAAACCAGCAGTTTGCTCTCTATCAGGATCATCCTCGAGCTTTTGATACAAGTAGGACTGATCAACATTTCTCGCGTAAACGGTTACAGTTGGAATCCCTAACGGTAAGCCCGAAAAAGTCGCACTACTTGTCTCACTTTTTTCTATCAGTCTAGAAAATATCTCAGCTGTCATGTTAGGCACAGCTAGACGGAGTGAAAGCTTTTCTCGCGAGTATTTCATAATAGCTTGCAAGGCAGCTAAATCGGAGCAACACACTATTCCATGGGAATAGTCATCCAATAACCAAAGAAAAGCATGTTCAAGGGAATATGTTTGCTCAAATTCCGCATATCGTTCTGATTCGGGCGGATCTCCAATTTGGTATTCAAGTTTACGTTCATAGGCAACTGGTATTTCCAACAACCCCCAATCACCAACAATATTCCCCTCATCTTCCAAATATACAGCTCGAATTTTGGAGTTTACAAAAAGAGCATTTTCTCTTTCTTTTTTAGCCAACTTTGACACAACGCCTTCAAGTTCCTCTGTATATTTTCGTGGAGGCAATTTTACAAGGAAAAAAGTTCTAGGCATGTTCTTTGGAAATCGTTCTACAAGATCTTTAAATAAAGCAGTCCCCTTAGCAGAGGATTTCAAAAACTCTTCCAAAGAATCTTTCCTCATGTCTGAAAGACGTTCAATCACATTTGTTGTTGGTAACAAATTAAAGCCTGAACGTATTCTAGATTCAGAAAAAGTATCAATGATGGCTTTTACAAGACGTTGTTTTGGAATTCCAGAAGTCATATTCCACTCCTTTGATAGAACATTCGAGTGCGCCTAATCAACTGGTATTGCTATTTTACCCCCACATAACAGCACTTTGTAGCATGCAGCATCCGAAAATGGGCTCCTATTTATTCGCCTATAGTTTCTCTTCGCTAAGCATTTGAGTTGCAACACCAGAGTTCACGTGCTATTTTGGGAAACCATAGTTGACGAGCAACCCCGCAATCGCCTTAGCAATTTCCTCCAGATATGGGGTGTCATCTTCCGAAAAACCATCTTTGGTTTGAGATTCAATACTAAGAACCCCAATCGACTTGTTATTCCAAATTATGGGTAAAGCAATAAATGAAGCATACGGCGTAATAGGTCTATCTAATCCGAAATTATGAAACGACGAATCGTCAGCAAGACCTTTTTCTCGATCCATTATTCGTACGATATGAGGTTTTTGAGTCAAAAATACCTTCCCTGCTGTACCTCTTGGTACCTCATTCTTTTCAGTTTTCCCTATGTTAAATCGTTTTGGACTTAGAGGTTGATCTGGACTCATGAACCAAAATTTCAATGTCTCTTTGTCTTTATCATCAGGCAATATTATTGCTCCGCCTTGAAAGAATTTGACATCTAAATGACGGAAAATTGCCTTAAATAGTTTTCCAATAACCTCTTCCACATGATTATTGTTTTTGTCGTCTATGGCTTCCTGGCATATTTTGTTAATTTCTGACAACATGCTCCAATATAACCTGGCTCGCCCTTCTCCAAGAAGGCTAGAAAATTCATTTAGTTCTCTTATTCCAAAAAGACGTTTTCGCTGATTTCGAACAAGGATGACAATATAAATTGACAGTACAACAATAATCAAAAGTAGGAGGATCAATTCATAATAATTAAATTTGATATTCATTAATAGGAGCGGGTGTACAGAATCTATATATAAATCGTAAATAAAATTCCCAGCTGCGCCTGTTATTAATTCCCATGCAGCGGTAATGAGAAATGCAATCACAATAGCCGTTCTTACAGAAACTTTTTTAGAAGAGTCGAATATGTACCGAAATTTATCCATCAGAGATTCCATAATCAATTCCTTTAGAGGCTTACATCATATTTTGTTGTTAAAATTTTATAGTTCTTAAAAGTCGAACGAGAGCTGATTTGAACCTATAATAGCCTTAATTTCTGCAAAGTTATCCACAGTGAATCTGGGTTTTGTTATTTCACGCAATTCTAAGTTCCTTTTCCTTTGTTCTGCCGATATAGTTGATATTTTTTTTATTGTCTCAATATCTTTGGGGTTATGATTGGCTGTGCCGTACCTCGCCCAAATATCAATAATGCCAGCCTGTTGAGCCATGTATATGTCGTTTTCTATACTGTCGCCAATAAGGAAGGTTTTTGTTGCATCTAAGTGATGTTTTTCAATTAACCGAAGTATTGGTTGCGGGTCAGGTTTTTTTAAATTATCAAATCTTTCAATGCACTTAATTGAAGATCTGATCTTCCCTGACTCAATCGCATCTTGTACATCATCAGGAACGTCTGTAGGCACTTCATAGTCATAAAAATAAGCTAAACAATCAATGTAGGAATCTACTTGGAGTTTTTTTAAACGCCTTTGCGCAATATAACCTGGGGCGTTGGTGTAAGCAATAACAAAAACGTTTTCATTTTTCAGCCATTTAAGAGTATCTCTTACTTCATCATACAGTGTGAAGTGATGAGATCTGACTCTCCTAACTGCCCCTCTTGCATCTTTAACAGCATCGCTGAGAACTTTCTCCTTAGACCATCCTAACTCTTCCCATATATCAAGTTCCTGTATTACAAAACTGTAATCTAAAGTCTTTCTTTTGCTATAAACTTTTCGAAAGGACTCAATAAGTTTATCTTCGTCAATTTGAGTTTTCTTATTTAGCACATGCACCATTGCTCTAAAGCTGGGAGCAAAAGAGTCTATCCAGCTATACAATGTGTCATCTAAATCAGTGAACAAAGCTTTCTTAGTGTTCATGATTGCTTCTAATCTGGTTGATCTTCCACTTTATATGTTATTGATAAATCATTTGGCACTTGTATATAATGATGTTTACGGCATACTGCTTTGTAGATATCATGTCCACCAACAACATAGATAGTCTCGTCCCACTTAGCGGGTCTATCACCAATGAATCTTTGTGTCATTGAGGCGGTCTCGCCACAGACCGAACAAACCGCATGGAGTTTGTCAATTGAGTCAGCGTAAGCTAATAAAGTAGACATTGGACCTCGGAAGGGCAACCCTCTAAAATCCAGATCAAGACCAGCGACAATTACTCGCTTGCCCAGATTAGCCAGATGATTACAGATATTTGCCATATTCTCATCAAAAAATTGTATTTCATCAACTGCAATTACATTGACAGAATGGTTAATTAACTTTAAGAACTCCTCGGATGATGTAGTTTCCTTGTGAGGATCCTTGGGTACAACTATGGCGTTTACTTTTTCTCCTGTGTGGCTTGTGACTTCATATTTCGAATATCTTGTATCTCTATGAGACTTGAAAACTTGAACATCTCTTCTTGCAATCAGAACTCGCCTAACTCGTCTAATCAATTCCTCTGTCTTGCCGCTATACATACAACCGCAAATGACTTCAAGACGTCCGTTGTATTCCATAGTAGTTTACTCCCTGAGAATTATTATATAGCAATTTTACAGTAGCTTCATTAGCAGGATTATTGCATTTTGTTCCTGGCTTTCTTATGTCTTTCAATCCATCGGCAGAGCGTGAGAAAAATTATAATAGAAAATTTATGATAAGGTGCTTTCCATAGCTGAGGGCTAACAGCCTAGCACGAAGCCCATCGAAACAGAACCAACTCCCCCCGTCGAATGAAGCGGGGGTTTCTCATCCTAAAAACAATCATCGGGTAAAATACCGCCACTATGAGTAACGAAACCACACAAGTAATCTATTCAATGAATCGGGTCGGCAGAATCGTCCCTCCCAATAAACAGATCCTGCGCGACATCTCGCTTGGCTTCTACCTCGGCGCAAAGATCGGCGTGCTCGGTCTCAACGGCGCGGGCAAATCCACCCTGCTGCGCATCATGGCAGGCGTCGATAAAGACTACATCGGCGAGATCTCCCAATCCAAAGGCTACACCGTCGGCTTGCTCGAGCAGGAACCCAAACTCGACGAAAGCAAGACCGTGATGGAAGTCGTCAAAGAAGCGGTGCAGCCCATCGTGGATATGCTCGCGCGCTTCGATGAGGTCAACGCCAAGTTCGCCGAACCCGACGCCGACTTCGACGCCCTCGTCGCCGAGCAAGCCAAACTGCAGGAACAGCTCGACAAGCACGACGCCTGGAACCTCGAAAGCCGCCTCGAACTCGCCATGGACGCCCTGCGCTGCCCGCCGTCGGATACGCCCATCAACGTCTGCTCTGGTGGAGAAAAGCGCCGCGTCGCGCTTACCCGACTCCTGCTCACCGAACCCGACATTCTCCTGCTCGACGAACCCACCAACCACCTCGACGCCGAATCCGTGGCGTGGCTCGAACATCACCTGCGCGACTACAAAGGCACCGTCATCGCCGTCACCCACGACCGCTACTTCCTCGACAACGTGGCAGGCTGGATCCTCGAACTTGACCGCGGCTACGGCATCCCCTACAAAGGCAACTACTCCTCCTGGCTCGAACAAAAACAGGAGCGCATCCGCCTCGAAGAGAAAGCCGAATCAAAACGTCAGCAGACCCTCCAGCGCGAACTCGAATGGATCCGCATGTCGCCCAAGGCGCGTCAATCCAAAGGACAAGCCCGCGTCAGCGCCTACGAAAAATTGCTCAATCAAGAAGCCGAAGCGCGCCGCGAAGAACTTGAAATTTACATCCCACCCGGACCTCGCCTCGGCGACGTCGTTTTTGAATTTGACAAAGTCACCAAGAGTTACGGCGACCGCCTCATTCTTGACGAGTTTTCTGCTTCTGTTCCCCCAGGCTCTATCGTCGGGATAGTGGGTCCCAACGGCGCAGGCAAGACCACCCTGCTCAAGATGATCACAGGTCAAGAAAAACCCGACAGCGGCACGGTCAAGATCGGCGAGACCGTCAAGCTCTCATACGTCGACCAGAACCGCACCCTCGACCCCGAGAAGACCGTCTACGAAGAAATTTCGCAAGGCGCCGACTTCCTTGAACTCGGCAAGCGCAAGGTCAACTCACGCGCCTACTGCGCCTCGTTCAACTTCCAGGGCTCCGACCAACAAAAGAAAGTCGGCATCCTCTCTGGTGGTGAACGCAACCGTGTCCATCTCGCCAAGACCCTCACCGAAGGCGCCAACGTCATCCTGCTCGACGAACCCACCAACGACCTCGACGTCAACACCCTGCGCGCCCTCGAAGAAGCCATCGAAGAATTTGCAGGCGTCGCCCTCGTTGTCAGCCACGACCGCTGGTTCCTCGACCGCATCTGCACTCACATCATCGTGTTTGAGGGGGATTCGGTCGCCAAGATGTATCTTGGGAATTGGTCTGACTACGAAGCGATGATGCGGGAGAAGTTTGGGAAAGATTTGACTCCGCATCGAGTAAAGTATCGGACGTTGAAGAGATAATGTTTCATGTCGTTGCGAGGGCGATGCTCTTTCGCCCGAAGCAACCTCCCCGTCGAGTCGGAGACATCGTCCTCGCAGGGGATTGCTTCGTCGCAACGAACGCTCCTCGCAATGACATACAAAAATCGCGCTATTTCACTTCCACCAGCACGGCGCGCACCATGCGGCGGAAGGGATATTCACCCGTTTTGGGGTTGTAGCCTTCGCAAGTCAGTAACGTCACCCAATCCAGTTCTTCGTGCTTGAAAACTTTATCCACGCGGCTGGCGCCCCACAGCCAGGTGTTCTCGCGCACTTCGTAAACATACTTTTGCCCAAAGGCATGGATGTAGAAGCGGTCGCCATATTGAAGTTTCTTGATTTCGGCAAATATGCCGGGAGTGTTATCCGCATCCCACACGTGACCGGTCAGCACGGTGTTGCCCGCCCAGGTCGGGTAGGCGCTGCCTTCCAGCCAGCCGACCGAGTTCCCCAGCCAGGTCACATCCCAGCCGTCGGCTGATTTCGGCACGCCGACAATTGGCGCGTTGACTTTCAATGATGGGATTTCCAACATGAGGTCAGTGGCGGAGTAGGTTTTCTTAAGCGGTTGAGGCGGCAGAGCGGTGATGCGGTTCGGGGCGAAGCCGGTGTCTGGGAGTTGTGCTGCCCCGCCCGAGGTCCCGCTTGAACCGTCTCCGGTTCCTGTACCTGTGCCTCCGCCCCCCGTCCCTCCACCCCCAGTCGTGCTGGAGGTCACGCTGAAGACCAGACCGTAATCCGTCAGCCCGGCGTAGAGTTCATCTCCGTTTGCGTTGAGGATCGAAGTGGTGCCGCAGACGAAGAGGCGGTAGAGCCCGGTGGGCAGCGGCTGACCACCGTTGACGCCCAGCGTGGCGGTGCGCGTGGCGGAATTGTAAGCGGCAGAATCAATCGAGATGGAGGTATCGCTACCGCTCACGCCGCCTGCACAGGTGAGGGTTTGAACGCCGTTGCCGCTGGCGCGCACCAGGAGGTAGTTGGATGTGTTCTCGGCGGAGGCGGCGGTGACATCCTGATCGAAGGTGACCGTGAACTGGGCTGGACCCGTGGCGAGCGTTTGCCCCTGCAGGAGCGTGCCCGCGCCGGGCGCGGTGACGCTGCTCACGGTGGGCGGGTTGGCTGGTTGAAGTTCATACGCGCCGATGTCGCATCTGGCGGTGCCATTCTGATCTCCATCGGCGGGACGCGGAAAACCGCGCTGATCAGTGGAGGGGCATGAGCCGTTCGCGCCCGTATCCACGGCAGGTGAGCCCCAGAGTAAGGCGAAGGTTTGGGTGGGACCGCCGTTATCCGCCAGCGGACCCAGTTTCGGGTCGCCGCTGAATGAAGCGGGGCAGGAGCCATCCTCCACCAGATTGTTTGTGTTCGTGCCGATAGTGCCGTTATTATAACAATCCCTGACAATGGAATTGGCAATGATCGTGTTGGCGTAATTCAAAACGCCGCCGTCGTTGAAAATGCCCCCGCCGTTGATGACCGCGCTGTTGCCGGAGAAGGTGCCGTTGGTGACTGTCAGCGTGCCGAAGTTGGAAATGCCGCCGCCGTAGAGGGCGCTGTTGCCGGAGAAGGTGCTGTTCGTGACCGTCAGCACACTGGCGGTGATGATGCCGCCGCCGCTGAAGCCGGTGCTGTTGTCGGAGAAGGTGCTGTTGGTGATGGTGTGCGTCGAAAAGGCTTCGATGTAGATGCCCCCGCCGCCACCGGAGGCGTGGTTGCCGGAGAAGGTACTGCTCGTAACTGTCAACGCGCCTTCGGTGAAGATGCCCCCGCCGACGCCTGATGAGTCGTTGTCGGAGAAGGTGCTGTCCGTGACCGTCAGCGTACCAGCAAAGTTATTGGCGATGCCGCCGCCCTGGACGCTGTTGTTGCTGGAGAAGGTACTGTTCGTAACTATCAGCGTGCCTTCGTTGGCGATGCCCCCACCGTTGTAATTCACGTTGCTGTTGCCGGAGAAGGTGCTGTCCGTGACCGTCAGTGTGCCGCGGTTGAAGATGCCGCCGCCGTTATCGCCCGCGCTGTTGCCGGAGAAAGTGCCGTTGGTGACTGTCAGCGTGCCGAAGTTGGAAATGCCGCCGCCGTTGAGGGCGCTGTTGTTGGAGAAGGTGCTATTGGTAACCGTCAGCGTGCCGCCGTTGTTGAAGACGCCGCCGCCGAAGCCACTGCCCATGTTCCCATTGGCAATGGTCAGGTTTTGCAAGGTGAGGGTCGCACTGTTATTCACCGACATTACCCGCACGCTGTTGTTCCCGCTGATAGTGATGCTTTGCCCCGAGCCGTCAATCGTCAGCGCGCCCTGCCCGGAGACGATGTTGGGAAGCGTCGAGCCGAGGGTAATTATCCCGCTCACGCTGAAGGTGATGGTGTCGTCGGCGCCGCTGCCTGCGCCGCAGTCGCCGTTGTAGGCGGCATCATTGTTCGCGGCAAGGATCGCTTCGCGCAGGGTGCAGAAGGCGTCGTCGGTGGTGTTATCCGCCAGCGAGTTGACGACATAGCCCGCGGCATAGGCTGGCGGCGGCGTTTGCCCCGCCAAAAGAATGGAAACAAGAAGGAGAGCGGACAAGAGGCGGTAGAATTTCCTGACCATTTGAGCCTCCATGAGGGATATAAAAACACACCAAGCTGGCGGACTTTATCGTCTCTCAATGCCTGCGGGGTATGTTTTGACTTGTGCAAATTTTATCCAAAATTTGACGCCAGGCAAGAGGGCAGGCGACCCTCCGGGGTTGTCTCATCGTCTTCGAAGGCGACTCGGTCGCCAAGATGTACATTGGGAATTGGTCCGACTATGAAGCGATGATGCGGGAGAAGTTTGGGAAGGACCTCACCCCGCATCGTGTCAAATATAGAACGTTGAAACGGTAACGCGGGATTTATCTCGCAAGTGCGACATGAATGTCGCGGTACGCGAATCGGCAACCGGCCTGATTACGAGACGACGATGCGCGAGAAGTTTGGCGTAAAAACCGCCAGGATCGGAAAGCAAAGGTCGCGTGAGTCCTCTCCAGCCAGGTTGAAGCGATTCCCAGGGGGTCGTTTAAGGTAAAATTGCAGGGTTATTTTCAAACGATATAGAAATTTTCCGGGGTGATGGAAAGAAGCGCAATTGCCGCGTCATTTCCGCCTCTGTGATTGACTCAGGACTCAACCTTGTTCGAAATCCTTTTCCTTGGCACTTCCGCTTCTGCGCCTTCGGCAAACCGCGGGCTGACTGCGCAAATCGTCTCCCACAACGAATATCGTTTTCTGGTGGACTGCGGCGAAGGCACCCAGCGGCAGATTTTACAATCCGGCATCGGCTTCAAACGGCTGACGCGCGCGCTCATCACGCACGGGCATCTCGATCACATCCTGGGACTGGGCGGTCTGCTTTCCACGTTTTTGCGCTGGGAGGCAATGGAGGAGTTCGATATCTACGCCAGCCGCTCCACGCTGGAACGCATCCGTACGCTTCTCTTCGACGTGGTCCTGCGCGGCAAACAACCGCCGATGCCGCTTCGTCTGGTGGAGATCAAGCCCGGCGTCGTGTTCGAGGCGGCGGATTTCACCGTCGCAGCCTTTCCCGTTTCGCACGGCAGGGCAGAGAGCCTCGGTTATGTCTTCGAGGAAAAAGCGCGGCGTCCATTCCTCTCCGAAAAGGCGGATGCCCTGGGCGTGCCCTTCGGACCGGAACGCCGTGAACTGGTCGCAGGCAGGTCCATCACCCTGGCAGATGGAAAGCGCATCGAACCGGACGATGTGCTGGGCGGCTGGCAAAAGGGGAGCAAACTCGTCATTGTGGGGGATACCGGCAGAACGGACAACCTGATCGAAGTCTGCAAGGATGCGGACGCGGTGGTCATCGAATCCACGTACCTGGATGAAGAAGCGGAGATGGCGGAGCAGTTTTCGCATCTCACCGCGCGCATGGGCGCGGAACTCGCCCTCAAGGCGGGGGTGAAGAAATTGATTCTCACACACATTTCACGCCGCTACCGCGGAAAAGAAGTGCTTGCCGAGGCGCAAGCCGTCTTTCCGAACACGGTGGTGGCGCGCGATTTCGATACCTTCCAAATCAAGAAAGAACAGTAAAGATGGCAGAGAAGTTTACGGTAGGCATACTGACCTCCGGGGGCGATGCTCCCGGCATGAATGCGGCGATCCGCGCGGTGGTGCGCACGGCGCTGGCAAACAATATGGATGTAATCGGGGTGATGCACGGCTACGAGGGGCTGGTCAACGGGGAATTTCGCCCGATGGGCGCGCGCGATGTGGGCGGGATTTTACAGCGCGGCGGGACCGTCCTGCAAACCAGCCGCAGCAAGCGCTTCATGGAACCGACCGGTCAGCGCGAGGCGATTCGCAAGATGAACGAAGCCGGGATGGATGCCCTGATCGTCATCGGCGGCGAAGGTTCGATGAACGGCGCACATGCGCTCTCCCGGCAGGGCATCAAGGTCATTGGCATTCCCGGCAGCATTGACAACGACATCTGGGGCACGAACATCGCCATTGGCACAGACACCGCCATGAACACGATCATGGACGCGGTGGATAAACTGCGCGACACGGCATCCTCGCACCAGCGCGCCTTCCTCGTCGAGACGATGGGACGCAACAGCGGCTACCTCGCGGTGATGGCGGGCATCGTCTGCGGCGCGGAGATGACGTTGATTCCCGAAGTGACGATCACAATGGACGAAGTGGCGGCGGCGGTCGAGGACGCCTACAAACGCGGCAAGACCCACGCCATCATCATCAACGCGGAGGGGTCGGGCATCCGCACCACGGACCTGGCGCTGCGGCTCGATGAAATGGACATCGGTTTCAAGACTCGCATGACGATCCTCGGTCACATCCAGCGCGGCGGTTCGCCCACGGCGTATGACCGCCTGCTGGCATCCCGCATGGGGGTCAAGGCTGTGGAGGCGCTCATCGAAGGCACGCACGGCGTGATGACCGGCTTGAAAGGCAAAGGCATTGACTTCATTCCGCTGGCGGATGTCATCAGCAACAAGCGCAAGGTGAACATGGAGTACTATCACATGGCAAAGGTGCTGGCGAGGTAGGGGTGGTATTCAGCGGGCAGGGATTGGTGATCAGTAATCAGTGATCTGTGCGGCGGTTGATAGTGGGTCAATCGCCGTTTTCCTTCAATATGTCAATGTAATTTAAATGCCAGACGGCTGTCTCGAGTAGAACGCGAATTTCGCAAATTTCACGGGTTATCTTTTCATAATCCGATTTCTCAAGATAATCCAGCCTGGAGGCAAGAAAAAACAGGGCATCCAGTTTGTGCGCGGAGGCAATCGCGGGCAGCAACAACGACTTAAACACTGCCCTATCCCCCAAAACCGGACCTACGGCAAGGTTGACGGTCATGAATACCGCAACTTCCTGAATTTTCTCCGCAAGCACATCGGCTTCAGGATTTGAAAATTTCATTACGGCTTTATAAACGTCCACCGCGAGCTGCCGCGCTCTTTCCTTTGCTCTTTCATAACTAAAATCCCACATTATGTCCTCCTGGTTGCGTTGTCCCAAATGCGTGCCTGATTGTATCAGAATACCATCCCCTGTGAATGGAATTTTGTCATCGTTTCATGGCATGGTCAAAGGCGGGATTTTTATGCGAATACCCCGAACGAACAAACGGCGCGGGAACCGAAGGTTTACTTTATCGTCACCTGAATCACCGCCGTATCCACCGCCTGGTCGCTGCGAACCACGATCAATTGCACGGCATATAAACCGCCCAACCCGGTCGTATCCCATTCCGCCAACAGACCGCCCTCCACGGGCGTGAAGTTATCGGATCCCAGTTGAATCCACTCCTGCGGGTTCAATCCCCTGCCGACCTGCACGCGATAATACAAAAAGTCCGCGCCCGCCGCCGTGCCCATGATGAGCACGCTGCCGCTCACATCTGCGAACAACTGCGGCGACGTGATATTGGCATACGGGTTGACCGGCGGCGCCTGGATGGCGTCGTACGTTGTCGGCGGGATGGGCACACCCGCGCTCGATGCCCACTCGCGCGCCTCTTCGGGGACGAGCATGAACACGCGGTTGTCAATCAGTTCGGGCGGCGTAAAGACCGTTGCAAGCAAGCCCGTCTCGCGGTTGATCGCAAACTCGCGGAACAGCGTATCGGCATGGGTCGGTTCGCTGCCGTTCAAAAAGACTTCCGTCACCAAATTCGGGCATTCCTTCGTCGGCAGCATGCCCGAAGGATCGCAGACCGTCATCGGCGTAATGCCCTGCGGCGCAGACCAGCCGTCGGCGGGTTTACCCGCAGAAGCGGTCTGCATCAGTGCATTCCACAACACCGCCGGAAAACGTGGAGTTACCCCCCTCGGTCCCCCTTGAAGGGGGGAAGAAAGAGAGGGGTCGCGCGCGCCCGTCCATACCGCAACCGAAACGTGCGGCGTGTACCCAACCACCCACGCATCCTTTCCATCAAAGGTCTGACCGGGCTTCACGCCGGCGGGTCTGCCGATTTCGAGCACATTCTGCCTGCCCCACGTATCCCAGCGGGCGGGCTCATCGCTCAATACATGCGTCATCAGATACGCCATTGCAGGCGTCACCACCGTCTGCGCCTGCGGCAGGGACCAATCGAGCAGGATGCTGCGGTCTGCGCCTTCCACGCGCAGCGCCGTTGCGGGCGTGAATTCGTCGTTCACATATTGACCGAAATACACGCCCTGCACGCCGAACACGCCGTACGCGCCCGCCAGTTCGAGCATCGTCGCATCGGCATTCACATCCAGCCCAAACGACGCTGCGATCTTCGTCACATTCTCGATTCCCATCTGCGCTCTCAATCTCGCCGCTGGCGCCTGGTAATCGTTCGCCAGCGCGATTCGCAAACGCATCGCGCCGTGATATTCGCCGTCGAG
The DNA here is from genome assembly GCA_024434165.1 of Chloroflexota bacterium. GTDB lineage: Bacteria > Chloroflexota > Anaerolineae > Anaerolineales > Villigracilaceae > Villigracilis. The sequence goes on from QMIW01000016.1 coordinate 44,712, forward strand.
GTTGTGGATGGACTGGTCCGAGGGAATATCGCACGTCAGCGAGGCGGGACTCAACCCGCGCGTGAATCCCGTCAAATAGACGAACGCATCGAGGCTGGACCCGGGGCTGTGTGCGCTGACCAGGGGCGTTTCCACGCCTTGAATGGTCTCGCCCACCATCGCCAGCACCTGTCCTGTCTTCGGGTCGAGGATGACTGCGCTGGCGGATGAATCCGGGAAGGTCACACCGGGCGGCAGAGACGGAAGCAGGCGCGCCGCATCGCAATCTTTCCCGGGTTCGGGCAAACCCGCCAGGCGCGAAGCGTAAACTTCCGTCACGCAGGACGCCTGCTTTTGCAGTTCGTAATCCAGCGTGGAGATGACGATCATCCCGCCGCGTTCGAGCCGTTCGCGCGGAATCTGCGAGTCAATTTGGGCGAGGAGAAGGTTCAGGAAGGCGGGAGCAACTGTCGGCGGGGCTGGAGGCGCGGCTGCGAAGGCAGGAGTCTCTGCCAGCGCTCGAGAGGCTTCCTCGCTGGAGACCAGTCCGAGGTCGTTCATCACATACAGCACTTCGCGCCCGCGCTGGATGGCGACCTGCGGGGCGTCGAGCGGGTTGAGCGCGGGCGTCTCGCTCACCGCCGCAAGGATGGCGGATTCGGCGAGGGTGAGCGCATCGGCAGATTTGCCGAAATACAATTGCGCGGCGGCTTCGACCCCGTAGGCATGATTGCCAAAGTTCGCGCTGTTGAGATACCACTCCATGATTTGCGTCCGCCCGAACTGCGCGGTGATCTGCGCGGCAAGCAGCCGCTCGCGGATGGCGCGCGTGAGGGAGTGCGGCTCGTCGTAGAGCAGGAGGTCGTCCACGAGTTTTTGCGCGATGGTGGGGTGAAGGTTCGGGTTGTCCAAGCCTTCGAGCGAGTAGCCGGAATGACGTTCGAATTGCGGGTCGGCGGCGGCGATGATCGCTTCGACCAGTTCTTCAGGAAGGTGTTGTGCATTCTGTTCGCTGATGGGAATATAGCGTCGCGGCGCTTCGTCCGGCGCGAAGGTGGCGAGCAGCTGCAAGCCCGTGCGGTCATAGACGCGCGTGGGCTGGAGGAGCAATCCATCGGGAGGGTTCAGGAGGATCGGGAGAATCTGTGTGGAGGGCAGGTCGCGGGTCACGCCGGCGTAGGCGAACGCGCCGAGGATGATGACCACACCCAGCATGAGCGATAAAACCAGTCCGCTGCTGAGAAGCACACCGCGCAGGCGGCTCGCGCCCCTGTTCTGCCGGTCGAGCCTGCGCTCACGTCGCGCTCGAAGAACACGTGCACCGCGCTGTGGATGCAGCACTGGTGTGGGAAGGGTGGAGGGCATGGGGGAAGTATAAGGGAGGAAAGAGGAAAGAGCAAAGAGGAGAAGCGAGGGAAGTGATCGGCGATTCCTGGAGCGCGCCGCCCTGCCTGCATGACGGAAAATACACGTCACATGACGGGATAATTCCGCATACAGGCAGAAGGATGCCCATGATAGAAGTGCTGCTTGGCTCGAAAAACGTTGAACGGGTCTTGATCTACGTGTTCGCCCGCGAAGAGGGCTATCCACGCGAGATCGCGCGATTTTTCAATTCCGATCTAAAATCCATCCAGCACCAACTGGACAACTGGAAAAAGCGCTTTCGTTTTATCCGGCAAAGGAACGGGAGGAATTGCTGATGAACAGACGTCGTCCGCGCGCGGGAAAGCCCCCATGAAACCTAAATAAGCTATCTGCTTAACGTGAACGGATAACTCACCATGTAGTATTTCCCTTTATTACTTTCCATTCCTCACTCCCCCAGCAAATCCGCCAAAAAACCAAACAACCCGCCCTGTTCTTCCTCCTCCTTCTCCGGCAGGTCGCTGGCGACGATGCCGCTCTGACCGTTGATGAGGACAAGGTGTTCGCGCCCGCCGAAGGGCAGTTCGGTCATCCACACGGGGAGGAGGACGAGTTTGAAGGACTCGACCATCAGTCCCGCCGAGGAGGCGCGGACAAGGGTGATACCGTTCAACAGATGCGGCATCCGCCGTTTGATGTCCTTGAAAGCCTGACTGCGCGCGTCGAGCGAGGCATCCGCCATGGGAATGTCGTACACTTCCGCGAGCCAGCTGGCGAGGTAGCGCGGGTCGTACGGTTTGAGCGCGGAAAGCTCAAAGGTGGGAATCAACTTCATGAAAACGCCGGACAGCTTTCGGGAAGCGGGAAGCGGCAGGTCGTTCACCATTACGGGGTACTTGTCGTTGATCCGCACCACTTTGCGCTCGCGTTCGCCGGTCAACAGATTCTGTTCGTATTGCACCATCTCGCCGGTGTAATCAATTCCGCCGCCGATGTCGAAGGTCCACATGGGCAGGTACAAGCCGCGCGGCAGGTCCACCTTCTTTTCGGGCGTGATGCCGCTGCTCTCCACCCAGTGGATGAGCAGGCGTGTGGCTTGTTTCTGGTCGAAAGCGTGCGGCAGGATGGAGTCGGGCGCGAGCAGGTCTTTCGAGTTTTCGAGGTTGACCACGTGCGGCGAATCGCAATAGGCACAGTTGGCGGAGATCTGCCTGGGCGGCAAAATGAATTCCGCGCCGCAGCCGTTGCAATGAAATGCCTGCTCTTGCAGGGGCTTTCCGTGTCCCTTCATCGTCGCCATTGCAACGATGAAATCCTTTTCGGTTTCATTCGTTGCGCCCAGCCCAAGCGCGTGCTGGCGCGTGCAGTAATCGCATACCAGTGAAGAGCCATCCGGCGAGAACGCCATGCGCCCGCCGCATTTGGGGCACATGAAGCGGTCTGCCTGTGCCTGGCGCAATCCTTCCGGCGCGGGGGGGAGTTGATCCGGGTTGATGACGTCGCCGGCTTTGAGTTTGCCATTGAGGATCGCCAGCGCACGGCGCGCGCGCGCATGATGCAGATCGTGCGCCAGGCAGTTTTCCAATGCCTTGCGTTTTTCATCGGGGTCGTCCAGCACTTCGCCCATCCAGAACCACGCTTCGGCAAGCACATCGTGCGAACCCGCCATGTAAATCGCGCGGTCGAGGTAGCGGCGGGCGGTATCCTTGCTGCCGGACTTGGCTTCGATAATTCCCGTGCGGAGGAGTTCTTTTGAATAATCGCTGCTCATATCTTCAATCACGGATGAATGCCGATGAAACGGGTTTGCTCATCGAATCATCCTGTTTACCTCGTACCCGAATGGGTATCTCCGGTGAATTAATTCCTCACGATTGCATCCGTCATCTTTGCCACGCGCGCCATCTCCTTCACATCGTGCACGCGGATGATGTCCGCGCCGCGCGCGATGCCCACCGCCACCGTCGCCGCCGTGCCTTCCACGCGCTGGTCAGGCGGCAGGTCCAACGTAAAACCGATGAACGATTTTCGGGATGTTCCCAGCAGGACGGGATACCCCAGCGAGCGAATCTCGTCGAGACGGTTGACCAGCTCAAGATTGTGTTCGCGCGTCTTTCCAAAGCCGATGCCTGGATCCAGGATAATGAGTTTTTCCTCCACCCCGGCTTTGACCGCGATCTCCACGCTGGCGAGCAATTCGCGTTTCACGTCTTCGATCAGGTTTTGATATTCCGCGCCGATGTATGAACTGCCCAGCCGTTCGCGCACTTCCACGCTGGCGGGATTGCTGCGGTTGTGCATCAGGATGACCGGCGTCTTGTATTTCGCCGCCAGCGGCGCAATCTCCGGGTCCGCGCGGAAGCCCCACACATCGTTGAGGATGTCCGCCCCGGCGCGAATCGCAGCATCGGCAACTTTGGCTTTGTAGGTATCAATGGAAATCACCGCCTGGGGGAAGTTTCCACGCAGCGCTTCGATGACAGGAACGACGCGCTCCATCTCCTCCTCGGCATGGACGGGCGCGGAGCCGGGCCGCGTGGATTCGCCGCCCACATCCAGAATATCCGCGCCGTTTGCGAGAAATTCGCGCGCCTGGTTCACCGCCTGTTGAACGACATCCCCTTTGGCAATGATGCCGTCCCCTGAAAACGAATCGGGAGTCACATTCAGGATTCCCATCACATAGGTGCGGGAACCCCATTCGAATGTAAAACTCCCGATTTGAAGAGAACCGCTCTTCATGTTTTACTTGTCTACCTGTCTACTTGTGTACTCACCCATATTCTTCACGGTATCTGATCCAACGGGCGCGCCAGCCAGGCTTCGGCTTCGTTGATGTCGGTGAAGATCTTCATCGCCGAGGCGGTCTCGGTCTCCGCTAGCGCCGCCACTTTGCGGATGCCGTCCGCCACAGCTTCGCTTGCCACCACCACCGCCACACGGATGTTGCGCGCCGAAGGGTCGCTGTTGGCATCCACCGCCATGCGGATGGCTTTTTCGGGAATCTCCTTCACGGCGCGCAGGTCGTACAGGTTGCGTGTGCGGCGGTCCGCGCCCAGCAGGTGGTCGAGCGCAAACTGGTGCCAGTGCGCCAGCGTGGCGTCGGAAAGGTCGGTAAAGGTCAACGTCATGCCGCCGTCGCCGCGGCGAATGACGGAATAACCAATGCCCGGCGCAGATGTCCAATTGAGGGGTTTCGGTTCAGTCATGGAAGGTCTCCTGTTTGGTATGGGCGATTATAACGCAGGCAGAAAAATGAAAATTCAAAATTCGACAGTCACATGCTATAATGCAAACTCCCCGGGCGCTTAGCTCAGTTGGTTAGAGCGTCTCGCTTACACCGAGAAGGTCGGGGGTTCGAGTCCCTCAGCGCCCACCACAGCCTTGCTTCGTGCAAGGTTTTTCTTTTCCACTGCAAACCCCATCGAGAGGCGCGAGGTTGGGGGTTCGAGCGCTTCGCAGTCAGCGCCCACCACAGCCTTACCTCTCCATAGCCCCTGTCCGCCACCTGCTGATCACTCTCTTTCCCTCTGCTATAATCCTCTCCATGATTCTCGTCACCGGCGCAACCGGATTCATCGGACGCGCCCTCGTGCGTCAGTTATCCAATATCGGATACCCCCTGCGCGCGCTCATCCGCCCTTCGCCGCGCACACCGCGGCTGCCCAAGGGCGTACCCGTCGAAGTCGCTGTGGTCTCGCTCTCCGATACGCGCGGCTTGCGCGCCGCCATGCGCGACGTGGAGACGGTCTTCCATCTCGCCAGCGCGGAGAATCAAGGCGCGCGCGGCGACCTGCTTGCCACCGACATTCAAGGCACGCAAAACCTGGTCGAAGCCGCCGCCGATGCCGGCGTGGACCGCTTCATTTACCTCAGTCACCTTGGCGCGGCGCGCGCTTCGGGTTATCCCGCCTTCAAAGCCAAAGGCATCGCCGAGGAACACATCCGCAATGGCGGGGTTCCATACACCATCATCCGCACCTCGCTGGTCTATGGAGTCGAAGACCATTTCACCAACAACATCGCCCGGCTGATTCGCTCCTCGGTCGGGGTCTTCCCCGTCCCGTCGGGCGGACGCGTCGTCGTCCAACCCGTGTGGGTCGAAGACCTGGTCACCTGCATGTTGTGGGCGATGCAAAACGAAAACACGCTCGATCAGGTCTATGAAGTGGGCGGCAACGAATTCTTCACCCTTCAGCAGATCATCGAGATCATCATGGATGTCACCCGCGCGCGGCGCCTGCTCGTTCCGCTTTCGCCCATCACCCTGCGCGCCATTACCGTTTTCCTCGAAGGCATCCTGCCGAACTTCCCGCTGTCTTCGCTCTTTCTCGATTACTTCGCCGTTAACCGCACCACTGCCGTGGATTCAATGCCTCGTTACTTCGGGTTGATGCCCGCGCGATTCTCCTACCGGCTCGATTACCTCGTGCGCAAACCCTGGTACAGCCGTCTGTGGACTTCGATCACCGAACGCGCGGCATCCCTGCGGACAAGATAAACCATGCCAAACTATTCCATTCGCCTGTTGGAAACCCCGGAAGATATGCACCTTGTGGAGCAGCTCCAGCGCGAGATCTGGCCCGGCTCCGAAACGGACGTCGTCCCTCTGCACCTGCTCATCACAGCCGTGCATAACGGCGGGCTTTTGCTCGGCGCCTTCAAAGAAGAGAAGATCGTCGGCTTCGTCTTTGGTTTTCCCGGTCTCGAAGAAACGCCGGACGGCCCGCGCGCAAAGCATTGCTCGCACATGATGGGCATCCATCCCGACCACCGCGACGGCGGCATCGGCTTCTCGCTCAAACGCGCCCAATGGCAGATGGTGCGCCACCAGGGGCTCGATCACATTACGTGGACGTACGATCCGCTGCTCAGCCGCAACGCGCATCTCAACATCGCCAAGCTCGGCGCGGTTTGCGATACCTATCGCCGCTCTGAATACGGCGAGATGCGCGACGGTCTCAACGCGGGCTTGCCCTCCGACCGTTTTCAAGTGGATTGGTGGCTCAACTCCCAGCGCGTCCAAAGAAGACTTGGCGAACGCGCCCGCCCCACCCTCAAACTGGCGCACGTCACCCAAAGCGGACTCCGTCCCTTTTACGCGCTTCGCTACTCGGACCATGACCTGCCTCAGCCGCCCGAACATGTGCCGCCCTTCGAGGACCGTCTCCTGCTTGCGGAGATTCCCAGCGACTTCATGGACATCAAATCCAGAGACTTTGCCCTCGCGCGCGACTGGCGCTTCTTCACCCGCGAGTTGTTCGAGACGGCGTTCGCCAATCAGTTCATCGTCACCGATTTCGTGTACGACAATATCGGGGTCAACCCGCGCAGCATGTACATCCTCACGCACGGTGAGAGCACGCTGGATCAATTCGAATGATGGGCATGAACTCAGGCGGCTCGCCGCCGTAACAACGGGAGCAAGTGCCGCCACGCGACGCCCTCTGACTTCATATAAACTCAAATTGCCCCTTGCGCCGTCCCCGGCGGCGGCGTGAGCGTTGTCATGTACGGTAGAGAAACTGACAATAAAAACGGCTGGATTTCGCTATACTCTGGCGGCATTCCCTACGCGCGAGATGAATCTTGGGCAGTGGCTTTGAGTAAATGATGTGGCAGCGAGATACTATCTCGCTCAACGGTCACCGTCATTTATTTCGACCCAACACCGAATCTTGCAATACGGATTGATTAAACGCATGAGACGCCCTTACGGGCGTCCCAGCGGTTGGATGGGGAAGAGGATCGAGAAACCTTGTCTGCGGCAAGGATTATCTCCGAACGGAGGAATTGTCGTTCTTGCTCATGGCTGCCATGCCCACTGGGTGATAGGTCGGTTCGGGGCGGTTGACAGGGTAATTCACTGGGACAGGACGCGGTTTGGGAACCGGGCGCGGATAGTTCACGGGTGGATTCACTTCCTGGCGGGGAGCAGGCTGCGAGGTCCGGGGTTGAGGCGCAGGGTAAACCGGTTCGTTGCGATAAGTCGTCTGCCGGTTGTACACATCTGCAAGGGTGAAGAGGCGTTCGCCAGCCACGGAGAATGTTCCAATCAACAGCACGCGAATCAGCCAGACCATCGAAGCGACAAAGATCGGCACGATTTTGGTCATTGCCGCCTGACCGAGCAATATGCCGCCCTGGGCGTTGTGGGTTTGGATGGCGATCGAAACGCCCCACCAGGTGAGAATGGCGTTGAACCCGGCGGCGAGCAGCCACGCACCAAAGAGATAGTAGACCTCGACCGGTTCGTCGCGCCCCTGCTCGGGAGTGAAGAGGCGGGCGATGCCGGCAAAGTCAATGGTGCAGAAGGCAAAGGCGAGGATGGACGACCAGTAGACCCCGCCAAACTTAAGATCGCCGAGCACGTCGCGCAACGCGAAGGACGTGGTGCCGTAATTGAAGACCTCAAAAGCGAGCAGGGCGCAGAGAAGAATGCCGCCGAAGATCGCGCCGCGCTTGAGCGAGACGTTCTTGAGGAACGGTATCAGTTGGATGCGGAAGGAACGGTTCATGGGAATACTCCTTTATGGAACCAAAAGGGGGACAGGGAACTCTTCTTAAATATAGAACTTTTGTTCTAATTTGTCAAGTTAAATTAATTGCAGAAAAGTTGTCGAATTCCCCCGCTAAAGCAGACCTCCGAAACCTTGCAGGTTTCGGAGGTCTTGTTGCTCATATTCAATCGCGGCTTCTGCCGCTGATGAGCGAAACGTAATACAGCAATTGCAGGATGGCGGTGACGAGACCCGCCACATAGGTCAATGCGGCGGCGTTGAGCACGGCATTGACTCCGCGCTGCTCCTCTTCGGTCTGGATGATGCCGCTTTCAGCGAGCAGGCGTTTGGCGCGGGCAGAGGCGTCGAATTCCACCGGCAGAGTGGCAAGCGCAAAGACCGCGCCGCCGGAGAAGACCAGCACGCCCAGCCAGGCAACTTGCATCCATTGCAGGAACAAGCCGATCATGATGAGAATCCAGCCGAGGTTCGAGCCGATGTTGACCAGCGGCACGAGCGCGGCGCGGAAGCGCAGGGGGAAGTATTCCTCGGCGTCCTGCTGGGCGTGACCCAGTTCGTGCGCGGCAATCGCCAGCGAAGCGACCGAAGCGCCGTTCGCCACGCCGGGCGAGAGGAAGAGCGTTTTGTTGCGCGGGTCGTAGTGGTCGGTCAGTTCGCCGGGTGTGCCTTGAATTTGCACGCCGTACAACCCGCTGGTGGAGATCAACCGCCGCGCGGCATCGTAACCGGTCATGCGGCTGCGCGCCGGCATGCGGCTCCATTTGCCGTATGCCGCCTTCACATACCACGATGTAATCGCCATGAGGATGAAGGCGGGAATCATGTAAACCAGGTACATGGGGTCAAAGAAAAGCATTTCGTCCTCCTTTCCTTACTGTCCGATCATTTCCAAAAGGATTTTCACTGCTTCGTCCAATTGCGGGTCTCTGCCTGCCTGGCGGTCTTCGGGGGTCAGTTCCACCGGGTAATCGGGGGTAAGCCCGATGTCGTGAATGGTCTTCTCGTTGGGCGTAAGCCACTTGGCGATGGTCACGCGCACCGCGCCGTTGTCGCCGCTGAGCGGAATCCAGTTTTGGACGGAGCCTTTGCCGTAGGAGACCGTGCCAACCAGTTTTGCGCGTCCCAGGTCTTGAAGCGCGCCCGCCACAATCTCGGACGCGGAAGCGGAGCCTTCGTTAATCAGCACCAGCATCGGGAGGGCCGGGTCGGTCGCCACGCCGCCGGGGATGACTTCGTAGGTGGTGCGGTCGCCGCTGCCATACTGCTCGTACAACACCACACCTTCGTCCACAAACTGGGAGGTTACTTCCACTGCGGTTTGCAGGTAGCCGCCGCCGTTGTTGCGCAGGTCGAGAATGATGCCCTTCGGGTTCTGCGCCATCAACTCGGTCAGCGCGGCTTTCAGTTCAGGCATGGTGCGCGAGCCGAACGTGGTGACCTGGATGTAGGCGATGCCGCCATCGAGCATCTCTCCGGTGGCGGAGGCGATGGTGATCCTGGCGCGCACGATTTCGAACTCGAGCAGCTCCTCTTCATTCTCGCGCAAAACCGTCAGGCGGACGGTGGTGCCCGCCGGTCCCAGCACTTTGAGGCGGACGAGTTCGGCGTCAACGCCGGTCATATCTTCGCCGTCAATGGCAACAATCTGATCGCCGGGCAGGAGTCCGGCTTTCTCCGCGGGCGAGCCGGGGATGGGGCTGGTAATGGTCAGGTATTCCGTCGTCGTATCCACATACGCGCCAATGCCTTCGTATTCGCCTTCCAGGCTGGCATTGGCTTGCTTGTAATCTTCGGGGTCCATGTACGAGGAGTGCTGGTCGCCGAGGGCTTCCATCATGCCGCGGATCGCGCCGCGCATGAGCGCCAGATCGTCCACGGGTTGGTCCACATAATTCTCGTGGACGATGTTCCACGCCTCCCAAAACGGCGCGAAGAGAGCCTGCATTTCCTCGGGGGTCGCCGCCTGTTGTTCGGGCGCAGCGGTGACCGGCACAGGCGGGGCGGGATCTTCGAACCCAAGCACACTGCCAAACGACAGGGTGTGTCCTGTCACAAAACCGCCGGCAAAGGAGCCGAGCGCCACAACCACAACCACCAGGACCAGCAGGATGGTCTTTAAAGTCTTATCCACGGATAGCCTCCAATTCTGGCTTTAAGTACGCAAAAAGATACCATTCGGTTATTAAAGGTTGCTGAATTAATCGTACGATTTCCGTAAGAATCGTTTCGTTTATTCGGAGTCCTCACTCGAATTATTCTTACCCCCGGTCAACTCCTCCATTGTACGGCGCAGTTCGTCCATGGGGTCTTCCTTTTTCCTTTGAGGCGCGTTCATGGATTTGATCATCGTCTCCAGGAAGCCCTTGCCGCCGGGGCGGGCTGCGCCGCGTACGACGGCGTACATGACAAGGTTCGAGCCGAGGACCAACAGGATGAAGATGAGCGCGCCGATGAGGATTTTGTTCTCTTCCATTTTTACCGCCTTTCCAAAATCCCCTTCAAATCGTTCCAATCCAACAAATGCGCGTCGGCGTCGCCGTCGGCAAAGGAGGCGTTGTACAAAATGCTGAACAAGCCCGCCTGCCGCGCGGCGCGCGTGGTGCGGTGGATGTCGTCAATCATCACGCACTTCGAGGGGTCGGTCTCCCCGGCGAGCCGCATCGCAATCTGGAACGACTCGGGCATCGGTTTGCAATATGGCGCGATGGCGTTCACGTCCACGATGGTATCGAAGAGGTCGTTCAGGTCGAGCGCGGTCAACACTCTTCGGGCGTGGCGGACGTCTGCGTTTGTAAAGATCAGGTTGCGGGTCGGGAGCGAAGCGATGATCGAGCGCAGGAGCGGGTTCGGGGTCAGGTAATCCTTCAAGGGCAGGTCATGCACAAAGGCGAGGAAATCCTCCATATCAATTTCGTGGTTTGCCTGCAAGCCGCGCAGGGTGGTGCCGTATTGCAAAAAATATTTTTCGCGGATGCGGGGAATCTGGTCCTCAGGGAAGCCCATGCGTTCGCGCATGTAGATGTTCATGCGCTCCTTGATGGCGTGCCATAAGCCGGTGCTGGATGGATAGAGCGTGTCGTCGAGGTCGAAGAAAACGGTGGTAAATCGCATTTGATGATTATAATCGTGCCATGCCCATTCGATTGCTCGCGCCCGAAGTCTCTTCGCAAATCGCCGCCGGTGAGGTGGTGGAACGTCCCGCCTCGGTGGTCAAAGAGTTGGCTGAAAATTCGCTGGATGCGGGCGCGAAGAACATTTCCATCTCGATTGCGGATGCAGGGCGGACTCTGATCGAAGTGGCGGATGACGGACATGGGATTCCCGCCGATGAATTGGAACTTGCCGCCTCGCGTCATGCGACCTCGAAACTGGTTCGCTCCGACGATCTTTTTCACATCGTGACGCTGGGTTTCCGCGGCGAGGCACTTGCCTCGATCGGCTCGGTCTCGCAGATGACGATCACTTCGCGCGCGGCATCCGCAAAGGAAGGCGCGCGTTTGCGGGTGAACGGCGGGATTTCTGAGAAGGTCGAAAAGGTCGGCGCGCCGGTGGGAACGGTGGT
>QMIW01000172.1 GCA_024434165.1 Chloroflexota bacterium
GAAACCTCGGAGGTCTGTGGGCGTACTTTTCTACTTTACGATTCCCCTGTCATCCAGGAACTCGACCGGCTCCTTGTCCCCGCCATGCTCCCACATCAGTGAGAAGAACCAAATTCCGCTTTCCCCGATCCAAAAATCGGCAGGAGTGAAAGTCATGTTTGAATCCATGGGTTTCTTATCGCTTTCGGGAGTGTATTCCGCCTGCCAGCCGAAGATCTCGCCCCGCCAGTAAGCGCCAAGCGAATGGAGATGATTGGCAAAGGCTTTCACTTCGTTCAAATCAGGGACGGCCAGCGGCAGGACGGGTTCATACTCCGCGTGAGCCGGGATTTTTGCTTTAACCGTTGACATGTTTATTCCTGAAATTCCAGGTTTTCCCGAATAATACGCTCGATGTCCCGAAGATCGCTTTTCCTGAACCGGCCTTCGCGCGCAATTCGAATCGGGTCCAGCCAGAATTTGGCTTCGTTTCCATCTTTGGCGACGTGAACGTGCGCGGGTTCATTTGCAACATCCGCCTGATAGAAAAAGAACTTGAATCCATTTACACGCAGGACAACGGGCATGGAAACTCCCGAATGAAAATATAATCCATTATAGCATCCCGCCTCTCGCAACCTCCTGATTGGGCGCTTCTTGACGTTCCAGCGCATCCATAAGGAGACAGGCAGACAGTGAGGGTCGAGGCGATGGCGAAAAGGATGGCGATGGGTTTTTTCATGGCAAGCTCCCTGTAATGATCAGAACGTAATAGTCCAGGCGGACGGAAAGCTACTCCCCAATTTCAAGCAGGATATTTTGCATCAGGTCATCCGATATATAAAAACCGGCTTCGCTTCGCAATCGCTTCAAGATATCCCCGACCGAATTGACATCCCCGTTTTGCTTTGCTCGAATCAAAACCCCAAGAACCCCAATTGGGGTAAGCCCCATGGACTTTGCCAAAGAACGCCCATCGCGTTCGTCCATCAGGATGAGGTTGATTTTCAATTGCAGGGCGAGGGCAATGGCTTCCGCTTCTCCGTTATCCAATTCGCGCCGTAAGGCAAGAACCACCTGTCGGTTTTCAATCTTGTCCTCGCGAAGCCACCCTTCCGAAATCGCGCGGCGGATATTTTCCGTTCCGGGGAAGTCGGCATCCAGCCGCAATTCCTCGATTACAGCCCCGGGAACGATCACTTCGCCAAACTGCTGGCGCAGTAAATCCAACAGCCCCAGAACAGCCAGGTTCATTATCGGCGACGTATTGCTAACCACGAGCATAGGTCAGGTCATCCTGAAAATCTTCCTTTGAATAATGACGGGGAATACCCCGCCTGCCAAGCAGGATTCCAAACTCGTATTTGGTCAAATCGCATAACTGACGCGCTTTGCCAAAGGATAAAATCCCCTGCGCGTACAGGGAAACGGCAAGCTCGATCAACATGCGCTGCTGGCGTTCTTCGCCCGGCAATCGCATGGCTTCCGCCACTGCATCTGGGATTTCAAGATGGATAGCCATATTCAGCTCCTGACCCAATTATACCGCCCCATTCCAAATGGTAAAATCATTATGTGAAAGAAAAAATCCAAACGCTCCTCCAAAAACCTTTCGCAATCCCACTCGCCTTTTTCCTGCTCATCCTGCTCGCCTACGGCATCCTCGCGCCGCGCATGGGCTTCTACTGGGACGACCTGCCCTTCGCGTGGTTCCTGCGTTTCTTCGGTCCCGCCGAATTCATC